>JAZSRE010000096.1:0-16098 GCA_045538345.1 Clostridia bacterium | reverse complement strand
AATATCACTGCGTAGCAATATCACTCGCCGTAGGGCGAATAAAACTACCGAGTGCTCGGTTGAGCACTCGGTAACCATTACTTAGATTTAATCGTTTTAAGTGAGGATATCAGCATCCTGCGAATTACACCACATTCATTTTGCATTTTCTTATATTTTTCTTTTTCAATACAATCTGTTTCATAAAGTAATTCTAACCAATATTCAGTTTCAAAGCATTCCTTTAGTGCAATTTCAAATTTTGATACAAAATCTTTTTCACTTTGAGCATATTGTGCTTCGTGTACATTTGCCCCGATTGAAGTTGCAGAACGAAGCAACTGATTTGTTAACACTGCTTCCTTATAATTTAGTTTAATTTCTCTACACAGAAAAACAATATCCTTCGCAAATTGTTTTGATTTTTCCCTTAAAACACTATCCGCCATAAAATTCACCTCAAATAAATTTTACCTTAATGTTACTGGTATTTCAAGTGATATTCTGTACTTTGTACAGAGTGATATTTTTGATAAATCAAAAGTGATATTAAAACCTTCGGTTTTAGTGATATTTTATTCGCCTAAAACTGCCGAAGGCAATATCACTTGCAAAGCAAATATCACTGCGTAGCAATATCACTCGCCGTAGGGCGAATAAAACTACCGAGTGCTCGGTTGAGCACTCGGTATAAATTAACCGTTATAAGCATCCTTATCACAAATAAGTATTACATCAGGATGTGCTTTTAAAATTGTAGCAGGACAGCTTGTTGTAATTGCATTACCAAGAAGTTTTTTAACTGCGTCTGCCTTATTCTTACCACTTGCAAGAAGAATGATTTTTCTTGACTTCATAATTGTACCTATACCCATTGTAAGAGCCTTTGTAGGAACATCTTCTTTTTTAGCAAAAAATCTTGCATTTGCTTCTATTGTATTATCTGTTAGTGTAACAAGATGTGTAACAGGTGAAAGGTTTTCATCAGGTTCGTTAAAACCGATATGACCATTTTGACCAATACCCAAAACCTGCAAGTCAACACCTGCTGATGCAGCTATTCTTTCTTCATAAGCCTTACATTCTGCCACAGCGTCTTTGGCTTCACCGTTTGGAAGGTCTGTGTTATTTACATCAATATTAACCTTTGAGAAAAGGTGTTGGTTCATAAAATAAAAATAGCTTTGGTCATTTGTGCGGTCTATTGGATAATATTCGTCAAGATTAAATGACTTAACCTTTGAAAAATCAATTTTACCCTCCTTGTTCATCTTTACAAGATTTTCATACATACCGATAGGTGTTGAGCCTGTTGCAAGACCCAAAATACTGTCGGGCTTTAAGATAAGCTGACTTGCAACCACTTCGGCAGCCTTTGCTGACATTTCGTCATAGTTTTCACATACAATAATTCTCATGATTTTTTCCTCCATTTTTGTATTTAAAATTTAAAAAATTTTTTTACCATTTAATAATGCAGATACAAGTTTTTCTCCCTTATATTCAAGTACAAGGTCAAAAAAATCTACATCTGTGCCAATAAGCCCCAAAAACAGCTTATCCCCCTCCCACAACGGAAGGTTATACATTTCATCTCGGTCTACCCAACAAAGTACACCTTCATCACATTCCTTAACTTCACCGCAGTATTCATCACAAGTAAAAAGGTGCATTTGCTCATTTTCATATACATCGGAACAAAAGTGAACAATTCCCCGATATTTATAAGAATTAAGGGTAAGCCCTGTTACTTCAAACGCTTCGCGTATTACACATTCTTCAGGAGTTTCGCCCTCTTCTATTTTGCCCCCTATACCTATCCATTTATCCTTATTCACATCATTTTCTTTTTTTATGCGATGAAGCATAAGGTATTTATTTTCATTTTCTATATAACATAGGGTTGTTTCCTTCATTTTATCAGTCCCTGTTATTTTCTATATACAAATCCATAAGCCTTGCTGCGTCGCACACCATTCTCTCACAAGGGCGCAGTTTGTAAAATTCCTCTGTACGTTCTGCTGAAATATGGCCTTTGGTGTATTCAACATCTTTTAAAAGTTCACGGCATACATAGGAACCGTTAAGTTCCTTAAACTGCCCTGCAAGTTGCTGAATACGTTTATAGTGGTTGTTTTTACCTTCACGGTCATCTGCATCGGTATAACCATAAAGCATACCTGCCACCATAAACATCCCAGAAACTGCACCGCATATTTCCCTCATTCTGCCAATACCACCGCCAAAAGAGGAACTTATTTTAAGTGCTATATTTTCATCCATACCCATAACATCACAAAAGGCAAGCATTACTGCCTGTGAACAATTATAGCCCCGGCGAAAAAGTTGAAGTGCCTTTTCTTCGTGCAAAGTCATAATCAATCCCTCTTGGTTAAATCCTCAGGCTTTTCACCCAAGCCAAAGTGGTAAAGTATAGCCTCTACTGTTCTTCTTGATGCCTCACCATCACCATAAGGGTTAACGGCATGTGCCATACTTTCGTATTCGTCTTTATCGGTAAGAAGCTTGTGAGCCATATTATAAATAACATCTTCACATACGCCCGCAACCTTTACTGTACCTGCTTCTACTGCTTCAGGACGTTCAGTTTCATTACGAAGTACCAAAACAGGTTTACCAAGGGAGGGTGCTTCCTCCTGCAAACCGCCCGAATCGGTCATTATCATAAAGCTTCTGTCCATAGCGTTGTGCATATCTCGTACATCAATTGGGTCTATAAGATGTACCCTATCCATACCGGCAAGGTATTTATTAACTGTTTCCCTTACTGCAGGGTTTAAGTGTACAGGGTATACAAGTTCAACATCAGGGAAGTCTGTAACAAGTCTTTTAAGTGCACGGCAGATGTTTTCCAATGGTTCACCCAAATTTTCACGTCTATGGGCAGTTACCAAAATAACTCTCTTTGAAAAATCAACATCATTCATACTGTCACAAAGCTTATAGTCTTTATTTACAGTAGTTTTAAGTGCATCTATAACAGTATTACCAGTAATGAAGATAACGTCATCTTTAATATCTTCCTTTACAAGATTGTTTCTGTTTGAAATTGTAGGTGAAAAATGTAAATCTGCAATTCTGCCTGTTAAGCATCTGTTCATTTCCTCAGGGAATGGAGAATACTTATCGTATGTACGAAGGCCTGCTTCTACGTGACCTACGGGAATCTGGTTATAAAAAGCTGCCAAAGCACCTACAAAAGTTGTAGATGTATCACCATGAACAAGCACAATATCCGGCTGAGCTTTTTTCAAAACTTCATCAAGTCCCTGCAAAACATTTGTTGTAATGCCTATTAGAGTTTGTCTATCCTTCATAATGTCAAGGTCATAATCGGGCTTAATGTCAAAAATTGCAAGAACCTGGTCTAACATCTGTCTATGCTGAGCAGTTACGCAAACGATAGATTCTACCTTATCGTTTTTTTCAAGTTCCTTTACAAGTGGTGCCATTTTAATAGCTTCAGGTCTTGTGCCAAAAACTGTCATTACTTTAACTTTATTCATTTTCATCTTTCTCGCTTTCTCCATTATTTACCGAAGCAACGGCATCATTTTGCATATCATTTATTTTACTCTTTGCAAGCCTCATACCAAGCATCGCAAGGAATACAACAGCAAGTATCAAAACAATGGCTCTGTACGAACCACAAAGCAAAAGCACTACTGCCGACAAGGATAAAAGCCCGCTTGTAATAAGCAATATTGTAACAGTTTGCTTCTGGTCAAAGCCAAGGTCAATAAGCCTGTGATGAACATGTCCACGGTCGGGAGTCATTGGCGACTGGCCACGAAGAATTCGTCTTAAAATAGCAAAGGCTGTGTCAAAAATAGGCAAACCTAAAATTAAAAACGGAACCGCCATTGAAATAACAGCATAGCCTTTAAACAAGCCAACAACACTTAGGCTTGCAAGTATAAATCCTAAAAACGTTGAGCCTGTATCACCCATAAATATCTTTGCAGGGTGAAGGTTGTATGGCAAAAATCCGAAGCCTGCTCCTGCAACAGCCGCAGTTACAATAGCAACACCTGTTTCACGAGTTATAAGAGAAATAGCAAAAAGTGAAATAGTAGATATTGTAGAAACACCTGCAGCAAGGCCGTCAAGACCATCTATAAGGTTAAGGGCATTTGTAACACCCACAATCCACAAAACAGTAATTGGTACTGCAAGTACACCTAATGAAATATAAGGTGAAGCACCAATACCAAAACTTGAAATATGGTCGATACGTACACCGTGCATTACAACAATAAGTGCCGCCATAATCTGCACAACAAATTTAAAAAATGCATTTAAGCTGTACACGTCATCAAAAATACCAAGTACTACTATTATGACACTTCCAATTAAAATACCACGAAGGGCAGTATCAATTTCAGCAAAGCACAGTATTGAAATTATAAAACCATAAAATATTGCCAGACCACCAAGACGGGCAATAGGTTTTTTGTGCATACGACGGTTATCCTTCGGCACATCAACCGCACCTATTCTAAAAGCAAGCATTTTAACTATGGGCGTGCTTGCATAAGCTATTAAAAAGGCAATTACAAATGCAAATAACAGTCGTAAAAATCCAAAATCCAAAGTCATAACGTTTCCCCTTATCTTTCAGTAAAACCAACTTTTTTATACACCTTGCGAAGTGTCTTGTAAGCAATTTTAGAAGCTTTTTCGGCACCATCGCGGTATACGGACTGTATGTATGCTTTATCATTTTGCAAAGCGTAATATCTTTCCTGAATAGGCTTTAAACAATCGGCAACAACTTCCGCAACTGCAAGTTTGAAGTCACCATAGCCTTTGCCCTGAAAATCCGCAACTGTTTGTTCAATTGTGTTGCCTGTTATGGCACTGTAAATGCTTAAAAGGTTATTTATGCCATCCTTACCTTCACGATATGCAATTTCACCTTCACTGTCGGTAACAGCCTTTTTGAATTTGCGTACAATTGTGTCCCTGTCATCAAGCATTGCAATATATCCATTTGGGTTAGGGTCAGATTTACTCATTTTTGATTCCGGTGTTGCAAGGCTCATAATCCTTGCGCCAACCTTGCCTACATAAGGTTCTGGAATTTTGAACACATCACCATATACACCATTAAAACGCTTAGCTACATCCCTTGTAAGTTCAAGGTGCTGAAGCTGGTCGTGTCCAACAGGAACAAGGTCTGCCTGATACAAAAGAATGTCTGCCGCCATAAGCACCGGGTATGTGAAAAGACCACTGTTTATATTATCCTCATGTTTAGCAGATTTATCCTTAAACTGAGTCATTCTTGAAAGTTCACCCATATATGTATAGCAATTTAAAACCCATGAAAGTTCAGGGTGAGCGCTTACGTGGCTTTGAAAAAACATAACACTCTTTTGAGGGTCAATGCCTGCCGCAAGGTAGGTTGTGAAAACCTCCATAGCCCTTTTGCGAAGCTCCGAAGGGTTTTGTCTTACTGTAATGGAATGAAGGTCCGCCACACAGTAAAGGCAATTATATTCGTCCTGAAGCTTTGTCCAGTTCTTTAAGGCACCAAGGTAATTACCTAATGTTAAAAAGCCCGAGGACTGTATTCCGCTTAATATGGTTTTTTTATTTTCTGCAAAATTTTCCATTTCTGCTTATATCCTTTCACTTTGCATAATAAGTAAAATTATCATATAGAACAATAATAACACACTTTCACGGTCTTGACAAGTCGTAAAATTAAATATATTATATATGTAGCTAATTTAGAAGGGAATGACTTTTTTGAAAATAAGAACAAGATTTGCACCGTCACCAACAGGATATATGCATGTGGGTAACTTGCGTACTGCTTTATATGCATATTTACTTACCAAATCTCAGGGCGGGGACTTTATACTACGTATTGAAGATACCGACCAGGGCCGTTTGGTTGAGGGTGCTACAGATATTATATACAACACTTTAAAAGAAACAGGTCTTTTGTGGGATGAAGGTCCCGACATCGGCGGTAACTTTGGACCATATATCCAGACTGACAGACGCCCTCTTTACAAGGAATATGCCGAAAAATTGGTTGAAATGGGCAAGGCTTATTACTGTTTCTGCGATGAAGACAGACTTAATGAAGTTCGTACTCTTTGCGAGGCCAAAAAGATACCTCCAAAGTATGACAGACATTGTCTTAAACTTTCAAAGGAAGAAATTCAGGCTAAAATAGACGCAGGTGTTCCTTATGTTATCCGTCAGCTTATGCCTGATGAAGGTACAACATCATTTGACGATGCAGTTTTCGGTACAATTACAGTTGAAAACTCAACACTTGATGATATGGTACTTTTAAAGTCTGACGGGCTTCCAACATACAACTTTGCAAATGTTGTAGATGACCATTTAATGGCTATAACACACGTTATACGTGGTAACGAATACCTTTCATCTACACCTAAATACAACCTACTTTACGAAGCATTTGGCTGGGAAATACCAACTTATATTCACTGTTCACCCGTTATGAGAGATCACACTCACAAGCTCTCAAAACGTGATGGTGATGCTTCATACGAGGATTTTATCAAAAAAGGATATCTTAAAGAAGCAGTTATTAACTATATTGCCCTTTTAGGATGGAGCCCACAAGGCGAACAGGAAAAATTTACACTTGATGAACTTGTTAAAACCTTCAGTGTATCAGGTATAAGCAAATCTCCTGCTATTTTTGATGAAGCTAAACTTGCATGGCTTAACGGCGAATATATTCGCGAACTTTCCCTCGATGCTTTCCACGAAAAAGCTTTGCCATTCTACGAAGGCGTTGTTACAAATCCGGAAATTGACAAAAAGAAAATAAGTGAACTTTTACAAAAGAGATGCGAAAAGCTTTCTGACATTCCTGAACAGGTTGACTTTTTCGACAATTTACCGGACTATGATATTGAGCTATACACTCATAAAAAAATGAAGACCAACCCTGAAAATTCAAAAACTGCACTTGAAGCTATTAAATCAAAGCTTGAAACACTTGATGATTTCAGCTTTGAAAGTCTACACGACAGCCTTATGGCACTTGTTGAAGAAATGGGCGTTAAAAACGGACAGGTACTTTATCCGTTGCGAGTTGCAGTTTCAGGCAAGTCATTTACACCGGGTGGCGGTGTGGAACTTGCATCAATCCTTGGCAAAGAAGAAACAATCAAAAGAATTGAAAAAGGTATTGAAAAATTATCATAAATAATAAAAAGGTAAATCCGCAAAGCGGATTTACCTTTTGTTTTCTATTAACAGCAACATTCGTTACGTGGTTCGCAACAGCAACAGTTGTTATCGTTAAAAAGACTTACGATAATTATAACCGCAATTGCAATCCATATCCAGTCCCAGTTACCGCCAAAAAGACTACTATTGTTTGAACAACAACAATTATTCATAAAAAAACCTCCCTTTTTAGTTCATTACATACTATTCGGGAGGTTTTTATTTTGTTAAAATTTCCTATATCTTCTTCGTCTGTTTCTTCTGCGTTTTTTAATACGCATAGCTCGTACATATGCCGTTAACACCATTATTCCAAATACAATAACGGCACCCCATATTATAATTTTCACCAACGGAAGGGTGAAAATCCAGCCAACGCCTCCAAACAGCAACCTAAACAAGCTACGTTTTACATCACGTTCCGCCACAAGTTTTACTTCACCGATGTAATTGCCATTGTAGGAATAAACAAACCTTCCTACTTCATCACCTTTTTTAACAGGTGCTTTTACAGGCTCGGTAATTTCAACCGTACGTTCTACTGATTCAACCTCGTCATCTTCAAGAATTTCTGCCTTAAGGTTTCTGCCTGCACACAATAGTAATGTACCCTTACCTCTTTGGTTTTTAAGCTTCGCTTCATACACAAGTTCTCCTTGTTTTGAAAGCTTGACTGACTTGAATTTATTAAAACCATATTCAAAAAGTTCGGTAGCCTCTGTCATTGCATAGTTTACTCCGTCTTCACGAACAGAGTCAAGTATTAAACAAACATATTCCCTATCGCCTTTTTTTGCAGATGATATAACGGAAAATCCACCATAGGTTGTAGACGAACTTACCCCTGCTGTTGCACGGTCGTACACATAATCAAGGTATATAAACCTGCTCATAAGGTGGTTTTTTGTCCAGTATGACCTTGCATCCGACATATTTGTTGCAGGAATTTCAATATTTTTAACGCTTATAAATTCATAAAGGTTTTCGTCATTGTAATACGCCCTGTATAAGGTAAGCATATCCTTTGCAGTGGTAACCTGTTTTTCAGCATCTCTACCTGTTGGGTTAACAAAAACCGTATCATTCATTTTAAGCTTTTTGGCATGCTCATTCATCTTTGCTACAAATTTTTCAATATCGCCAAAATGAAGTGCTACTGTAATTGCAGCATCGTCAGCCTGTTCAACAAGCATACCATAAATAAGATAACCGCTTTTGATTTTTTCCCCTGCCTTTAAGGTCATTGTGGAAGCACCCGGCTGAACCATAAGGCTTATTCCCTGAGGAACCGTAATCTCTGTACCAAAACCGTATAATTTATATGTAACATAAGCAGTCATAAGCTTTGTAAGTTCTGCCGGCTTAAGTTGTTTGTCAGGATTTTTGCTATATAAAATCTGCTCACTTGTCAAGGATGCAAGAATTGCAGATTCTGCCCTGGGATCCGGCGCCGCACTGCACACGGAACAAACGCCCGTAATTGCAAGTATTATACAAATGCAAACCAGAAATTTTCTCATGGCATAATCCTCCTACTACATTATAAATTAATTATAGCAGAAAGATAAAAATTTTACAACTACATTTCTACAATTTTTTTGACCGGTATATTTATACCATAAATTGCCATATTCTCTATGAGCTGAGTTTCCGTTATAACAGCACGATTTTTCATATTTTTGTCCACAATATGTATAATACAGTATTTATCATAGGAAAGCCTTTTTAAAACACTTGATGCACTTTTTTCGTCATCCACAACAACCACCTCAGATCTTCCTGCATCCTGAAGTTTTTTTCTGCTGTATAAAATATCTTTCATCATAACTGTATTTGCATTTTTCCTTTCCTCGGTTATATTTGCACCCAAAAAGCAACCTATAAGCAAAAACGAAAAGTTAAAACCCGTAACATACAAAGCATATAGACCAAAGGCAAAAATAATAAAGGCAACTACCTTTGTAACTGCAACTGAAATTGATGTGGCACGGATGCACCCTGTTTTTTTTACAAGTATACTCCGCATAATTCTTCCCCCATCAAGAGGAAGTGCGGGCAAAAGATTAAACATCCCCATTAAAACACTTGCAACAATTATGTATTCCCTATATACCCCCATATAAAATCCATATACAAAATATGCAGTTAAAAAGTTGGCAACAGGCCCCGCCAGGGCAATTTTTGCCTCATGGGATGTATCTTTTATTACATTATCCGAAACCCTCATTGTAATTCCAAAGGGCAAAACCTCAACACATTTCACTTCAACCCCACATTTTTTTGCAACAAAAATATGGGCAATTTCATGAATTGCAGTTATTGTATACACAAGCAAAAGCTCGTTTATAAAGCCAAAAACAAAACCCAAAGCAAATAAAACAAAGGCGAAATAATTTAACTCAAGCTTTTTTATTTTAACTGATGCTGCAAGTATTTTAAAAAGCATTTCTCACCTCTTTTGCAAATGACAAAATGGCATTTAAAACTTCCTTTGTAGCAGACTGATAATCAACCGTATAGGAAATTGCATCAGCAACACGGTCAGTTAAAATATTTGCAGGTTTTGTCTTCAATAAACCGATACAAAATACAACTAAAAAAATAACCGCAGAAATAACAGCCTGCTTTTTTAGCCTTTCTTTGTATGTAAATGTGTTTTCAAAATTTCCCCTTACAACCCGCCTGTATCTTTCCATAGCTTATCCCTCCTTACCATTAATATATTTAAATTAATTAAAAATATGTTGAATTTTTTTACGATTTGGTGTATTATGTTAGTATTAGGTATTTTGTCGAAAGGATAAAAATAATGAACATAAACTATTTACTGGACAAAGTTGAAAAGCCAGGCAGATACACAGGCGGCGAATGGGGCAGTGTAGTTAAAAACCCAAAAGAGGTTGATATCCGCTTTGCTTTTTGCTTTCCTGACACTTACGAAATTGGTATGAGCCATCTTGGCATCAAAATTTTGTATGGTCTTTTTAATAAACGTGAAGATACCTGGTGCGAACGTGTATACGCACCCTGGACTGATATGGAAGCTTTAATGCGTGAAAACAACGTTCCTCTTTACGCACTTGAAAGTAAAGATCCTATAAACAACTTTGACTTTGTAGGATTTACACTACAATATGAAATGAGCTATTCAAATATATTAAATATGCTTGATTTAGGTAACATTCCCTTGCTCGCAAAAGACAGGAGTGAAAATGACCCATTAGTTTGCGGTGGAGGACCTTGCTCCTACAATGCAGAACCAATAACTGACTTTTTTGACTTTTTCACAATGGGTGAAGGCGAAGAAGTTATGACCGAGGTTTTAGACATTTATGCCGAGCATAAAAAACAAGGTGGAACAAGAAAAGAGTACCTTGAAAAAATTGCACGCATTGAAGGTGTATATGTTCCATCATTTTATGATGTGGAATATAATGAAGACGGCACAGTAAAATCTATTACACCAAACAACGAAAATGCAAAAAAAGTTATTACAAAAAGAATTATAAACGATATGGACAAGGTATATTACCCTACTGACTTTATAGTTCCAAATATAGAAATTGTACACGACAGAATTATGCTTGAAGTTTTTCGTGGTTGCACAAGAGGTTGCCGTTTTTGTCAAGCCGGTATGATATACCGCCCTGTACGTGAAAAATCACCGGAAAGGTTATTAAGTCTTGCGGAGGATATGATTAAAAACACAGGTTATGAAGAAATTTCACTTACCTCACTTTCAACATCCGACTATTCGGGTTTAGAGCCTATGTGCAACGGCCTTTTAGATATGACGAAACCTAAAAACATCAATTTGTCATTACCTTCTCTTCGAATAGATAATTTTTCACTTGAGCTTATGGAAAAGGTACGCCATAAAGGTCTTACCTTTGCACCTGAGGCAGGCACACAAAGACTTCGTGATGTTATAAATAAAAATATCACTGAAGAGGATATAACCCATTCAACACGCCTTGCATTTGAAGGCGGTTACAACGGCGTAAAGCTTTACTTTATGATAGGTCTTCCAACGGAAACCGACGAAGATGTTGAGGGCATTTCCAACCTTGCATCTCTTGTTGCAGACCAGTATTTTGCAGTACCAAAAGAAAAACGTTCAAAAGGTCTTAGAATTACGGTAAGCACTTCCTGCTTTGTGCCAAAGCCTTTTACTCCTTTCCAGTGGGAACCAATGGATACAATGGAAAATCTGGAACGCAAACAGGAAATTTTGCAAAAGAAAATACGTTCACGTTCTATAAAATACAACTGGCACGACGCTGATGTAAGCTACCTTGAAGCAGTTTTCGCAAGAGGTGACAGAAGGCTTAACAAAGCTTTGCTTGAAGCCCATAAGCAAGGCATCAAATTCGACAGTTGGGCAGAATTTTTCAACTTTGATAAATGGATGGAAATTTTCAAAACCTGCCATATCGACCCTGATTTTTACGCTACAAGAAAGCGCGAATATGACGAGGTCCTTCCATGGGATCACATAAATATAGGTGTTTCTAAAAACTTTATGATAAACGAAAGTAAAAAAGCACACAGTGAGGTTACAACTCCTCAATGCCGTGATAAATGTAGCGGTTGCGGTGCAAACAAGTTTGGAGGTGGTATCTGTGGCGACTGTGCTAAGGGCAACATTTAAAAAAGGTGAGGCACTCAGGTACACAGGACACCTTGATATACTTCGCACCTTTGTACGCGGAATGCGTCGCGGAGAAATCCCTTTCAAATACTCCGAAGGTTTTAACCCACACGCAGTTATGAGCTTTGCACTTCCTTTGGGGGTAGGTACCACAAGCGAATGCGAAATTGTGGAAATACAAATGAAGGAACAAATACCAGTTGAGAACTTTATAAAGGCAGTTAATAAAAATATGCCTCCTCAAAGTATTGAAATTTTGTATGCAGAATATTCTGATGAAAAAACACCTGTTATTGTAAAGGCAGAATATGTTATTGAATACGAAAATGACAAACCTCTTAATTACAACGAAATTGAAAATGCTCTTTCAGGAAAAGAAATCCTAATTGAAAAAAAGAGCAAAAGACAAATGAAGGAAATTAACCTTTCTGACCATATTTTTGAAAGCAGAATTGAAAAAAAGGACGAAAAGAGCTTTACACTATATGTAACTGTTTCCGCAGGAAACACCTTTAACATAAAGCCCCAGCTTTTAACAGACGGTTTAAAATCAGTATGTCCATCCTTTAACCCAATTTTAACTCTGCCTTGCAGAAAAAAATTTATATTTGAATAAAAGCTTAAACTTGAAAGGAGAAAAGTATGAAGTTTCCAAAATTCAAATCAAACATAATTAAAATTGACACTCTTATAGGTAAAAGAGCCATAATCGAAGGTGATATTACAGGTAAGGGTAACTACAAAATTGACGGTATGATAATAGGTAATGTTACAGTAAAAGGTGATATTGTTATGGGTGAAAAAGCTTCAATTACAGGTAACCTTGTTGCTAAAAACATTATAATTGCCGGTGTTGTAACAGGCGATGTTGAAGCATCAGGTCAGCTTACAATTAAGCACACAGGTACAATTACAGGCGACCAGAAATGCGGAAGCCTTATAGTTGAAGAAGGTTCAACAGTTACAGGCAAATGCGAAATTAAAGGTCCTGTTGAAGTTGAGGACGATGAACATATTGAAGAATCTACCGAAACACCTGAAGAAATTAAGACACCAGATGATTTTGAAGTTCCTGAAGAATTTAAAATATCTGAGGACTTTGCAATACCTGAAGAATTTGATATTCCCGAACCAATTGTAATACCTGAAGAATTTGATATGCCAAAAGAACTTGATGAAACCAAAAAAGAAACGGAAGAATAATTATGAACGATTACAACGAAGAAAGAATAATTAGTACAAGAAATTTTGATGCAGAAAATGATTATGAATACTCTCTCCGTCCCCGTAACATTGACGAATATGTAGGTCAAAAACAGGTTAAGGAAAACCTTGAGGTTTTTATCCAGGCGGCAAAGGAACGTCGCGAAGCACTTGACCATGTTTTACTATATGGTCCTCCCGGGCTTGGTAAAACTACTCTTGCTTCAATTATCGCCAATGAAATGGGTGTAAACATCCGTGTTACAAGTGGTCCTGCCATAGAAAAGCAAGGAGACCTTGCAGCACTTCTTACAAACCTTTCTGAACACGATATTTTGTTCATTGATGAAATCCATCGTATGAGCCGATCTATTGAAGAGGTTTTGTACCCTGCTATGGAAGACTATGCTTTAGATATTATCGTCGGACAGGGACCATCAGCAAGGTCTATACGCATAGATTTGCCAAAATTCACACTAATAGGTGCAACAACCCGAGCAGGTCTTTTGTCAGCACCTCTTAGAGACCGTTTTGGTGTAATATCAAGGCTTGAACTATATTCCACTGAAGAGCTTGCTAAAATTGTAGGACGTTCCGCAGGAATACTTGGTGCAAAAATAGAGCCGGATGGTATGCTTGAAATTGCCTCACGTTCACGCGGTACCCCACGTATTGCAAACCGTCTTTTAAAACGCGTGCGTGATTATGCACAAATAAAGGCAGACGGACTTATTACTAAAGATGTTGCCGACAAAGCTCTTACCATGCTTGAAATTGACAAAATAGGCCTTGATAAAATAGATAAAAATATGATACTTTCTATTATAAACACTTTTAATGGTGGTCCTGTTGGGCTTGACACATTGGCAGCAATGATTGGTGAAGATTCTGTAACTATTGAGGATGTATACGAACCATATTTGCTTCAACAGGGATTTATAAACCGTACACCAAGAGGCAGAATGGCAACAAAGGTTGCATACGACTATTTCGGTATACCAATGAATAAATAAAAAGGAGATTTATAAAATGAAAAAACTTTTTAACGAATTTAAGGCTTTTGCATTTAAGGGAAATATGTTTGACCTGGCAGTCGGTGTTGTTATAGGTGGTGCTTTCGGTAAAATAGTAACATCACTTGTAAATGACATTATAACACCTCTTATTGGAACAATCTTTTCCGGCACAGATTTTACATATCTTAAAATTGTCTTAAGAGGCGACAATGCCATTATGATTGGTAATTTTATCCAGACATTTATTGACTTTTTAATTATTGCAATTTCAATTTTTGCATTTATATCTGTTATCAATAAGTTTAAAAAGAAAGAAGAGCCTGCTCCAGAACCTCCAAAAGGTCCATCAGCTGAAGAACTTCTTACAGAAATTCGCGATTTGCTAAAAGAAAATAAATAAAAAAACGGTCTGCATTGAAGTGAACCCCATTCAGTTCACATTGCAGACCGTTTTTATTAGCCTAATTTTTGTGTTTTTTTGTATGATGTCCAAACTGCATCAATAACGCTTTTTTTAAAGTCATCTTTTTCAAGGCTTTTAACCCCTTCAATAGTACTTCCACCCGGGCTACAAACCGCTTCCTTTAACTTATCAGGATGAATTCCCGTATCCATAACCATTTTTGCACTTCCTATAAGTGTTTGCAAAGTATATTTAATTGCAGCTTCTCTTGACAAACCGCAAGCAACGCCACCCTCTGCCATAGCATCTATAAACATATATACAAATGCAGGTCCACAGCCTGAAACTGCAGTTGCAGAATCTATAAGTTTTTCGGAAATTTCGTCAATTTCACCTGACATACTCATAAGGTCTTTAAACGCATCAATGTCCTCTTTGCACACTCTTTTATTTCCTGCAACAAGCATCATACCCTCACCCACAGTAGCAGGAGTATTTGGCATAATTCTTATAATCTTTCTGTCCCCAAAATATTCTCCCAAGGTATCTGTTGTTACACCTGCAAGCATAGAAACAATTATGGCACTATCATTTTTATTAAAAGATTTTTTTAGTGCCTTTGCAACATCATCAAGCCCCTGGGGCTTTATCGCAAGAAATACAAATTCACAATTTTCAACAACATCACAAGAAGGTCCGTTTTTACAGCCTAATCTTTTGGATACTTCTTCTGCTTCTTCAGGACTTTTGCAGGAAACTATCACATTTTCTCCACCTGTTTTTTTGCACACTGCCTTTGCAAGTGCACCACCCATATTGCCTGCCCCTACAAAGCCTGCTTTATATTTAAACATAGTATCACCTTACCTGTCCGTTACCTTTTATAATATATTTATAAGTTGTAAGCTCTTCAATACCCATTGGGCCTCTTGCATGTAGCTTTTGTGTAGATATGCCCATTTCACAACCAAGCCCGAATTCACCACCGTCTGTAAAACGTGTAGAAACATTTACATAAACTGCGGCACTGTCCGTTTCGCAAACAAACTTTTCCGCAATATCATTATTTTCCGTAACAATACCCTCACTGTGTCCTGTTGAATGTTCAAGAATATGGGAAATTGCCTCATCTTCATTTTCAACAATCTTTACCGCAAGTATATAGTCTAAAAATTCCGTGTCAAAGTCATCTGCACAAGCTAAAGTACCATCAATTATTTTTGCCGATTTTTCATCAAGACGAAGTTCTACCGGAACTTTACCGTCAGCCTTTCTTTTATCTACCAACACATTTTTAAGTAAAGGCAAAAAGTCGTTTGCAATATTTTTATGAACAAGGCACACCTCCTGAGCATTACATACTGAAGGTCTGCTTGTTTTTGCATTGTTAACTATTGTAATTGCCTTTTTAAGGTCAGCATACTTATCAATATAAATATGGCATATACCTGTACCCGTCTGTATACATGGCACAGTTGCATTTTCAACACAAGCCCTAATAAGCCCTGCCCCACCCCTTGGAATAAGCAAGTCCACAAGCCCGTTTGCCTTCATAAGCTCTGTTGCACTTTGACGTGTTGTATCCTGAACAAGATTTATAA
>JAZSRE010000108.1:0-5318 GCA_045538345.1 Clostridia bacterium | reverse complement strand
TCTGGGGCAAATGTAGTAATGCCTAATCTTTCTCCATCATCTGTAAGAAAAAAATATATGCTATATGATAATAAACTTTCTGATGGTGCAGAATCTGCTCAGGCAAAGCAAGAACTAGAAAAAAGAATATCCTCTATAGGTTACAATATTGTTGTAAACAGAGGCGATATATATAAAAAATAATGAAGGGAATGTTTAAAATGGCAATATATAATCCAAAATCTTCTATTGCTGAGGAATTTATAAATGACGAAGAAATAAAAGCAACACTTGAATATGCAGAAGCAAATAAAAATAACACCGAACTTATATACAGTCTGCTTGAAAAAGCACGTCCAAGAAAAACCGAAGACGGTTGGCACTGTGAAGGACTAACACACAGAGAAGCTTCTGTACTTCTTGCATGCGATATACCTGAAGTAGTTGAAAAAATATTTGAAACTGCAGGTGAAATAAAAAAAGCCTTTTACGGCAATCGTATTGTTATATTTGCACCTCTATACCTTTCAAATTACTGTGTAAATGGTTGCGTATATTGCCCATACCACGCTAAAAACAAAACTATTCCTCGTAAAAAACTTACTCAGGAAGAAATTAGAAATGAAGTTATTGCACTTCAGGATATGGGACACAAACGTCTTGCTATTGAAACAGGTGAAGACCCTGTAAACTGTCCACTTGAATACGTATTGGAAAGTATAAATACAATTTATAGCGTACATCACAAAAATGGTGATATACGACGTGTAAATGTAAATATAGCTGCAACAACCGTAGAAAACTACCGCAAACTCAAAGATGCAGGTATTGGTACTTATATTTTATTTCAGGAAACATATCATAAAGAAAGTTATAAGGCGCTACATCCGACCGGACCAAAAAGTAACTACGCATACCATACAGAAGCTCACGACAGAGCTATGGAGGCGGGTATAGATGATGTTGGCCTTGGAGTACTATTTGGTTTGGAACTTTACAAATACGAATTTGCAGGACTTCTTATGCATGCAGAACATTTAGAAGCAAAATTCGGCGTTGGTCCTCATACAATAAGTGTGCCACGTTTAAAACGTGCAGATGACATAAATCCTGACGATTTTGACAACGGTATTGATGATAAAACTTTTGAAAAAATAACAGCTTGTATACGTCTTGCTGTACCTTATACAGGAATTATAATTTCCACAAGAGAAAACGAAAGAGTACGCGGAAAACTATTACATCTTGGAGTTTCACAAATAAGTGGAGGTTCACGAACATCGGTAGGTGGATATGCAGGATATTCAGCCGAGGAAAGACCACACGATACCGAACAGTTTGACGTATCTGATCAACGTACATTAGATGAAGTTATAAACTGGTTAATGCAAAACGGTCATATTCCTTCGTTCTGCACAGCTTGTTATCGTTTAGGCAGAACAGGGGACCGATTTATGAGCCTATGTAAAACTGGGCAAATAAGCAACTGTTGTTTACCAAATGCTCTTATGACCCTTACAGAATATCTAGAAGATTATGCAACTGAAGATACTAAAGAATTAGGAACAAAAATTGTAGAACAAGAACTTAATAACATTCCTAAGGAACAAAGCAGAAATATTGCAAAACAACAAATAGAGTATATACGAAGCTTTAATAAAACAAAAGAAAATGATAATGAAAGAAGAAAGCGTGTTGAGATATGAGTTTAGAAAAAACTGTGTCTGCCGAAAGACTACATATAAGTTTTTTTGGCAAAAGAAATGCCGGTAAATCAAGTCTGGTAAATTCAGTTACTGGTCAGTCTTTATCGGTAGTCTCAGATGTTCAAGGTACAACAACAGACCCGGTAAAAAAAGCAATGGAGCTTCTTCCTTTAGGGCCTGTTGTAATAATTGATACTCCGGGTTTTGACGATGTTGGTGAACTTGGTGAACTTCGTGTGCAAAAAACCCGCGAAATTCTTGCAAAAACCGATATAGCAATTCTTGTTGCACAGGCAGGTAAATCACTTGACAAAGAAGAACTTGATTTTATAAAAATTCTAAAACAAAAAAAAATACCTTATATCGTTGCATATAACAAAGCGGATTTAACAAAAAATGTTCCAAAATTAAATGAAAATGAAATTTTGGTAAGTGCAACCAATAAGACAAATATTAATGAACTAAAAGATTTGTTGGGAAATCTCGCAAAATCAAGACCGAACAACAAAGTACTTTTAGGTGATTTGATTGAATATGGCGATATAATCATATTGGTAACTCCTATTGATGAATCTGCGCCAAAAGGCAGGCTTATATTACCTCAACAACAAACAATACGTGAAATACTTGATAATAAATGCAGTGTTGTTATTTGCCAAGTTGACGAACTTTCATCAACCCTTGATTCACTTATGAAAAAACCAAAAATGGTTATAACAGACTCACAAGCCTTTGGAAAAGTATCAAAAATAGTTCCCGATAGTATACCCCTTACCTCCTTTTCCATCCTTTTCGCACGATATAAAGGTGATTTAAAAGCTCAGGTACAAGGAGCATCAATGCTTTCAAAACTTCGTTCCGGTGATAAAATACTAATTTCCGAAGGTTGTACACATCATCGTCAATGCGGCGACATTGGAACAGTTAAAATGCCTGCATGGATAAAAAATTTTTCAGGGGCTGACATATCTTTTGATTTTACATCCGGCGGTGAATTTCCTGAAAATCTTTCACAATACAAACTTGTGATACACTGTGGGGCGTGTATGTTAAACGAAGCTGAAATGAAGCATAGAATATCAGTGGCAGAAAATGCAAAAGTACCAATAACAAATTATGGCGTTGCAATAGCCCATATGAATGGTATCTTAAAAAGAAGTCTTGAATTATTCCCTGAAATAATGGGTTTACTATAAAAAAAGGACAGTAATCAAAGTTACTGTCCTTTTAATTTTATTAGTCGTTAAAGCCTACTCTTGAATTATAAGTTGTATGTAATAATTCGTGAGCCTTGTGTGAATTAGGTTCACCAAGGAATTCATCATACAAAGCTTTAACCTGTGGGTTTTTGTGAGACTGACGAAGAACTTGTCTTTCATCTTCACTGTATAGAGCGTTAGCTCTCTTTTCTTTGTATGTATCTAAAATATCGTCATCTTCATTAGGCAAGAAGCAAGAACGAATAATTGGCTGACCTCCACCTGCAATACATCCACCCGGGCAACCCATAATTTCAATGAAATGATATTTTGACTTACCTTCACGAATTTCGTCAAGCAATACTTTTGCATTTTTCATACCGTGTGCAATAGCAACATTAACAACTGTACCGTTAATATCTAATGAAGCTTCACGAATACCTTCAAAACCACGAACAGCTTCAAATTTGATAGCTTCGTGTTCCTTACCTGTCAACACAAAGTACACTGTACGAAGAGCAGCTTCCATAACACCGCCTGTTACACCGAAAATAACACCTGCACCTGTATAATCACCCATTAAATCCTGATCAAATTCTTCATCTGGCAAACGGTTGAACAAAATACCGGCACGCTTAATCATACGAGCAAGTTCACGTGTTGTAAGAACAGCATCAACATCTTTGATGCCATCTCTTTGCATCTGTTCACGTTCTTTTTCATCCTTTTTAGCTGTACATGGCATAATTGATACAACAAAGATATCTTTAGGATCTATGCCATTCTTTTCAGCATAATAAGATTTTATAATAGCACCCTGCATCTGGTGAGGTGATTTACAGCTTGACAAATGTGGAAGTAAATCGCCATAGTTGTATTCAGCATAGTTAATCCAACCAGGTGAACATGAAGTAATCATAGGAAGAACTCCACCATTTTTAATTCTGCCAAGAAGTTCTGTACCCTCTTCCATTATTGTAAGGTCAGCAGCAAAGTTTGTATCATAAACTTTGTCAAAACCAAGTCTCTTAAGGGCAGCTACCATTTTACCTGTAACAGCTGTACCAACAGGCATACCAAACTCTTCACCCAAAGCAGCACGAACAGCAGGCGCTGTCTGTACAACAACGTGTTTGCCTGATCTCATAGCTTCATCAACCTTAGAAATTTCTGATTTTTCCATCAAAGCACCTGTAGGACATACACTTACGCACTGTCCGCATAGAATACATGGTGAATTTGCCATTGAACGGTTTTCAGCAGGACCAACAATAGTTCTGAAACCACGATTTTCAAAACCTAGAATACCCATACCATGAGCATTTTCACATCTTGCAACACAACGTCCGCATAGAATACACTTTGATGTATCACGAATAATTGATGGTGTCAATTCATCAACAGTTACAGGAGTTTTAACCCCTAAATAACGACCTTCACGAGCACCGGTAATTGATGCAACGTGTAGAAGTTCACACTGACCGTTTTTATCACACTGTTGACAGTTCTGATTATGATTTGAAAGCAAAAGTTCAACAGATGTACGACGAGCCTCAATAGCAGCAGGAGTTGAGATACGGATTTCCATACCTTCGTTTACAGGATATACACATGAAGCAACAAGACCTCTTGCACCCGCAACTTCTACTAAACATACACGGCATGAACCGTTTGAACATTCGCCATGATTAAATGCACATAGAGAAGGAATCTCGTAGCCACAAGTTTTTGCAGCTTCAAGAATGGTCAAACCTTCTTCAACCTGATAGGAGACACCTTCAATTTTAATATTAACTTTACTCATTCGATTATCCTCCTATTAATTACTTCTGTACAATTGCTTTAAACTTACATGTTGCAATACAAGCACCGCACTTAACACACTTCTGTGGGTCTATCTGGAATGCAGCAAGCTTTTTACCCGGAGCTGTGTAGTTTGTTCTTTCAATACAACCAACCGGACAAGCTCTTGCACAAACACCGCAACCAAAGCACTGATCCTGAACAATTGTATACTGAATCAAATTCTTACATACACCTGCAGGACACTTCTTATCAACAATATGTGCAATATATTCATCTTTAAAGTGAGTCAATGTAGAAATGATTGGATTTGCCGCAGTCTGACCCAATGCACAAAGTGAATTTGCTTTTACAGATCTACCAAGTTCTTCAAGCTCTTCAAGATCCTGCATTGTACCCTTACCTTCAGTAATACGAGTTAAAATTTCAAGCATTCTCTTTGTACCAATACGACATGGTGAACACTTACCGCAAGATTCATCACAAATAAATTCCATATAGAATTTAGCAACGTCAACCATACAGTTGTCTTCATCCATTACGATAGCGCCGCCTGAACTCATCATTGAGCCCTTTGCAACAAGGTTATCGAAATCGATAGGTTCATCAAGGCTTTCTGCTGTCAAGCAAC
>JAZSRE010000088.1:0-4097 GCA_045538345.1 Clostridia bacterium | reverse complement strand
AATATCCACGGTAAATACCCTGAAAACTGGAAGGGTCTTGACTTTGGCGCGTTGGCAAATATTAAAGAACTTACAGGCGATATGCCATTAGTACTTCACGGCGGTACAGGTATCCCTGCTGAAATGATTCAGAAAGCTATTTCTTTGGGCGTTGCAAAAATCAACGTTAATACAGAATGTCAGCTTTACTTCCAGGCTGCTACAAGAAAGTACATTGAAGAAGGTAAAGACCTTGTTGGCAAGGGCTTTGACCCAAGAAAACTTCTTGCTCCTGGTTTTGAAGGTATCAAAGAAATCGTAAAAGAAAAAATGGAACTTTTTGGTTCAGTAAACAAAGCATAATGACACAAAAAAGCGGTGTGAATTTCACACCGCTTTTTATTTTAACTATAAATATACCAATAAACAAAAAAATCCCCCAATGTGCCGTGTGATTTCATATTTACAACCTGCTTTCGCAGGTGGGCACGTCCCAAAGGGTTATGGGTTTCTCAATATACTATGAGCTTACACGCAGCCTTCGGAGAACTTGTTCCCTTTAATAATGTGTTGGTTATAAATATGCGAAAATAATCACGAACAAATCAGGGATAATTCTTTTATGTTCTATAACTATATTATATCCAAAAATCAAAAATTATTCAACTGTTTTATTTTTACATTTTTATGTCAAATTAATCCAAAAAGTCGAATTCGCCTTCACAACGTTCACGAAATTCTTTAAAAACTTTCATAACAACATTTTGGTCTTCAACAATTTCAAGTGTTTCTTCACCATTTTCGTCAACAACTATTGACATAATGTAAACGTCACTCTCTTCTGCTTCCTCTTCAAAAAATTCTGTCAAAACAAAGTAGGTTACGCCATCCATATCAATTGTGTCAAGGTGTTCAAAAGGTACTGCCTCTCCACTTTCTTCATCAATAAGTTCAATTATATTGTTTTCCAATTCTTCGTTCATTTCTTCATTAAATTTATCTGCCATTTTATATCATCCTTTCTTTTTAAAATCAAGATAGTTTTGCAAAATAATTTCCGCCGCCACGGTGTCCACAACCGCCTTGCGTTTTGCACCTCTGGTATTGGTTTCGTTCAAAAAATTTATTGCACTTACTGTTGAAAGACGTTCGTCCCACATAACAACTTTAAGACCAGTTTCCTCCTTTAGCATTTCGCCAAATTCCATGCAGGCCTCTCCTCTTTCACCAATTGTGTTATTCATATTTTTAGGCAACCCCACAACGATAGTTTCCACATCGTACTGTTTTGCATACATAGCAACATCCTGCAAAACTTTTTCAACACGTCTGGAACTTATTGTCGCCACCCCCTGAGCCATCATACCCAATGGGTCTGTTACGGCAACACCTGTGCGTGCAACCCCAAAATCAACACCAAGTATTCTTTTCATCTGCAAACCTCTTTTCTAATATTATTATACCATATATTGGTACAATATAGCAATATATTTTTCAAAATTATTGAATTCAAACTGCGTTTATAGTATAATATACGGGAACATATAAATTAAGGTTGGTGGATATATGAATTTAACAAATCCCGAAACAATAAAAAAAATAATGGATGGCCTTGGCAGAGGATTTAATAAATCTTTAGGCCAAAACTTTTTAATAGACCAGTCTGTTTTAGACAGTACTATTGAAGCATCAGGCATAGATGAAAGATATGGTGTTATTGAAGTAGGCCCGGGTATAGGTACACTTACAGTAGAACTTTCAAAACACGCAGGCAAGGTTGTGGCAATAGAACTTGACCGCAGTATTGCAGAGTATTTAAAAGGTGCCTTTGTAGCGTACGATAATGTGGAAATTATACAAGGTGATGCACTTAAGACAAATCTTAATCAAATTATAGAAGAACATATGCCAGGTATGCCGGTTGTTGTAATAGCAAACCTGCCTTATTACATCACGACTCCTCTTATTATGAAATTTTTAGAGGATGAACTTCCCTTAGAATCCATTACTGTACTTATACAAAAAGAAGTAGCGGAGCGCATTGTTTCTCCAGCAGGCAAAAAAGACTACGGTGCAATATCCGTTGCTGTACAATATTATTCAAATCCCGAAATTGTACGCATAGTTCCACCTGAAAGTTTTATGCCACCTCCAAAGGTAACCTCTGCAGTAATTAAAATGGATATTAAAAACCATGTAAAACCGCAGGTTTCTGACCAAAAAAACCTGTTTAAAGTTATACGTGCTGCATTTTCTCAACGCAGAAAAACTTTGGTAAATGCACTTTCATCAGTTTACCCTGTTTCAAAAGAAGATATTGCCAAAATTGTTAAAGATATAACAAACAATGAAAAAATACGTGGTGAACAGCTTGATTTATGTCAATTTATACAAATTTCCGAAAAATTAAAATAAATACTTGTTTTAATTGTAAATTTATAGTATAATGTTAGTTGTCGTAGATTGGTTTTTTACGAAGTTTTAAAAATGAATTTATCATATAAGGAGGAAGTCAAAATGACAGATAACAAGATGGCTCTTCAGTGGATTGAAGAGATGAAAGCTATGCTTAATCCTGACAATGTAGTTTGGATTGACGGCTCAAAAGAACAGTTGGATGCCCTTAGAGCTCAAGCTGTTGAAGATGGCACACTTATTAAATTAGACCAGGAAAAATTGCCTGGATGTTACCTACACCGCACAGCTCCTAACGATGTTGCTCGTGTAGAAGACAGAACATTTATCTGCGCTAAAACTAAAGAAGCTGCAGGTCCTACAAACAACTGGATGGACCCACAGGAAATGTATGCTAAGCTTACAAAGCTTTATACAAATTCTATGAAGGGCAGAACAATGTACATTATCCCATTTATTATGGGTCCTGCTAAATCACCTTTCTCAAAGGTTGGTATTGAAATTACAGACAGTATCTACGTTGTACTTAACATGGATATTATGACACGTGTTGGTAAGATTGCCATTGAAGAACTTAGCGAAAAAGGTGACTTTACAAAATGTCTACATTGTACAGCTGACGTTAACCCTGAAGAAAGATACATCGTTCAGTTCCCTGAAGATAACACAATCTGGTCAATTAACTCTGCTTACGGCGGTAACGTTCTTCTTGGTAAGAAATGTTTTGCACTTCGTATTGCATCATTCCTTGGTAAAAACGAAGGCTGGATGGCTGAACATATGCTTATCCTTGGTCTTGAAAATCCACAGGGTGAAGTTAAATACGTTTCTGCTGCATTCCCAAGTGCTTGCGGTAAAACAAACCTTGCTATGCTTATTCCTCCAAAGGAACTTGAAGGCTACAAAGTTTGGACAGTTGGTGACGATATCGCTTGGCTAAGAGTTGGTCCTGACGGTCGTCTTTACGCAATTAACCCTGAAGCTGGTTTCTTCGGCGTTGCTCCTGGAACAAGCTCAAAAACAAACAAAAATGCTCTTCTTACAACAATGAGCAATACAATATTCACAAACGTTGCACTTCGCGACGACAACACAGTATGGTGGGAAGGTCATGACGACGAAACTCCTGCACATTGTATCGAATGGAAGGGTGAAGAATGGACATCTGATTCATCAGAAAAAGCTGCTCATCCTAACTCAAGATTTACAGCTCCAGCATCACAGTGCCCATGCATTTCTTCAGAATGGGAAAATCCTGCAGGTGTACCTATCAGCGCTATCATCTTCGGTGGCAGACGTGCTAAGACTGCTCCATTGGTATATCAGTCATTTGACTGGAACCATGGTGTATTCATTGGCTCAACAATGGCTTCTGAAACAACAGCTGCTGCTGCAGGTGCAGTTGGTGTTGTAAGACGTGACCCAATGGCTATGAAGCCATTTATCGGTTACAATGTTGGCGACTACTTCGCACACTGGATTGAAATGGGTAAGAAAATTGCTAACCCTCCAAAAATCTTTAACACAAACTGGTTCAGAAAGAACGATGATGGCAAATTCTTATGGCCAGGTTTTGGTGACAATATGCGTGTTCTTCTTTGGATTCTTGACAGATGCGACAACAAGGTTGACGCTGTTAAGACACCTATCGGTTACTTACCGAATAAGGAAGACTTAAAGCTTGAAGGTCTTGATATTTCTGA
>JAZSRE010000012.1:0-3809 GCA_045538345.1 Clostridia bacterium | reverse complement strand
TTTATCGCGGTTTTTAATGTTTTTATTGATATTTGTGCGAGCTTCGTTAAGTGCCCTGTTCATTTCCTGTTCGGACTTCATTTTGCGGGCTTCTTTAATTTCATTTATAACTTCCTCGGCTTCTTTTTTTGCCTGTTCAAGAATTTTTTTAGCTTCTTTGTTTGCGTTTTCAGTAAGCTTTTGTTTTGTACGTTGAATTTTTTCTTTTTCTTCCTCAAGTTCTTTCTTTAACTGTTGGGCATCATGCTTGTATTTTTCAACCAGCTGTTTTTCCTTTTCCGCTTGTTGACGGCTTCTTTCAAGGTTTGAAATTACATCTTCAAACTTAATATTTTCTTCAGTTAGTCTTTCAGATGCATTTTCAATTATATATTCAGGCAGACCAAGCCTTCTTGAAATGGCAAAGGCATTACTTTTGCCCGGTACGCCTATAAGCAGTTTGTATGTTGGGCGAAGAGAATTTACATCAAATTCGCAGGATGCGTTTTCAACTCCGCTTGTAGTAAGTGCATAAAATTTAATTTCGCTATAATGTGTTGTAGCAACAGTAAGCGCACCAAAGTCTTTTACATATTGTAAAATTGCAGTTGCAAGTGCCGCACCTTCTGTAGGGTCTGTACCTGCACCAAGCTCGTCAAACAGTACAAGTGAATTTGGTGTAACTTGTTTTAAAATATTTACAATGTTGGTCATATGGGATGAGAAAGTACTTAAGCTTTGCTCAATGCTTTGTTCATCACCTATATCTGCATATATGTTGTCAAATACACAGATGTCTGTACCATCTGCAGCAGGTATTGCAAGACCGCATGCAGTCATAAGGCAGAAAAGACCAACTGTTTTAAGTGTTACTGTTTTACCACCTGTGTTTGGGCCTGTTACAACAAGGGTTTTGAAGTTTTTACCAAGTTCTAATGAAATTGGAACAACTGTACTTGCATCCAATAGAGGATGTCTTCCTTTTTCTATTACAACATAGTTTTTGTTATTTATTTTTGGTGTAATGGCATTCATTTTAAGTGCAAGCTTTGCCTTTGCAACCAAAAAGTCTATCTGGCATATTGTGCGTTGGTTAACAAAAAGTTCGTGGGACTTTTCAACTGCCATAGCAGTAAGGTTTAAAAGTATTCGCTCAATTTCTGCCTTTTCTTTAGCTATAAGCTCACGGATGTTGTTGTTTTCGTTAACAACCGCATTTGGCTCTACAAATATAGTGGAGCCTGTTGCAGACATATCGTGCACAATACCTCCTACGTCGGAACGGTGCTCTGCCTTTACGGGCACAACATATCTTCCGTCACGGATTGTAATAATTGATTCCTGAAGGTATTTTTGGTATTTTGCACTGTGTATAAGGTTGTTAAGATGCTCTCGTATCTTTGCGTGGGTGGAGGAAATTTTGCGTCTTATATTATAAAGTTCGGTACTTGCATTGTCGGAAATTTCATCTTCTGAAATTATGGCACCGTAAATTTCGTTTTCAAGCTTTCTGTCTGCGGTTAAGCAATCAAAAAGGTATGAAAGAACAGACGGTTCATCGTGATAGGCAGTAAGTGCCCGTGCAATTTTTAAAACTCTCGCAATTTGCAAAAGTTCCTTTGCATTCATTACACCGCCTTTTTCACCTCGTTTTATGGAGGCGGTTACATCACAAAGACCCGATATATCAGGATTTCCTTTTTTAAGTAAAAGCTTAATTGTGTATGCAAGCTCTTCCTGAAATTTTGAAACCTCATCCATATTCGAAGATGGTTCAAGTTTGTATACCATATCTCTGCTTATGGAGTTTGTGGTACAGTCTGCAAGCATATCTTGTATTTTATTAAATTCAAGAATATTTTTGTATTTTTTTTCCACTTTTTTACCTCATTTCTAAAACGTGAAAAGTTTACATAATATATAATTTTTTGGCATTTTTTACATAAAAAGGGGATAAATATATCAATATTTTCAAGTTATCCAAAGATTTATCCAAGTTATCCACAGGTAAGTTATGTATACTTGAGAAATCAAAAACATAAAATATAAGTAATGATTTTATCAAAAATTTTATAGTTGAAATACTCTTAATTTTCGGTATTTTCCTTTTCTGCAAGCACTTCTGCAGGAATATATAAATGTTTGTCTATAATTGGGTCTACCATATAATTTACTGTGAAATTTATAAAAGCTATACCTACAACAAGCATTATTATTGCCGTTATGGGAATATTAAAAACATATAGAGCAAATGTAAATGATGTTATTATAAAAGTAATTAAAAGATTCCAAGGTAAATGCGCAAGAGTAAGTAAAAGTGAATCTTTAAGTATGTATTTTAAATCAAGGTCAAATGTTACCATAATAGGATACATATAAAAGTGCATCATAAAGTATACAATCAGACACATTGACATAAAGCCCAAAGGAATAAGCATAAATTTGTTAGTGCTTACAAGCTCTCCGTAAAGGCCGAAGGCAACAGTTGACAGATACAAAAGAACTGTGTCAAATAAAAATAGTATAAAGCCCTTTTTGAAGTTAGCGGCTATCTGTTCGTAAAAATCGCTGAATATCCATACGTGTCGTTGTTTGGCAAAATACCTTGTTAAAAATGTAATACCAGGGATTATAAACCCTATTCCCACTACAGATATATAAACTGTTGCAATAGTTAAAAAGGTGGCGGATTTTAGTGTGCCTAATGTTCCTTGTGCAAAATAATTGCCACCAAACCATATAAATAAAAAGGCAGGTATGCTTGTAATAACATACGCAAAGTTTGCTTTAATAAAAAGCCATATTTTTCGAAAAATTATTTCCCAATATAATGTGAAGCGGGGTGTATATTCACCTTTTTCTACCCCTTTGGCGGATTTTTGTGAATTGTTAAAACCAAAAGCCATCTTATCCTCCTGAAATTTATGCCTGATATGCATAATTATAAGTTGTTTCCCAATAGCAATATTTTATCATACTGAAGTTTAATAGTCAATTGAAGTTTTTGTTATAAACATATAAAAAAACAGGATAAAATCCTGCTTTTTCTAAATTGTATTTGACATATATAAAATTACAGGAATAAAAATTATTACAAGTATAATTCCTGTTATAAGGGCAACGGAAATTTTTTTAACCGGCGAATGATTGCTGGGTCTTTCTATAAGGTTTGCTTTTTGTAATGCTGAAACTATGGGTTTGTATGTAAAAAGTATAAACCCGGAATTTATAAGACCTTTTACAAGGTTAAAGGGTAAAAATACGGTTGGAAGCATTGGGACAATTACTTCCCTCGGTATTTTCATATATATTGGTGTTATATAGTAATTCCATAAAAGCATTATTGCGGTAAGTGTAATTGTTGCAACACCAAGGGACAAAAAAGCGCCGCTTATTTTTTTGTTTTTTTTGTAAATTAATGAAGCGGTGTAGGAAAATGCCGCAGTTGATATAATATTCATAATAAGCCCGATTGGACCTGTACTGCTTACGGAAGAAAACTCAAGTACTGACACCACAACTGAAGTTATAAGTGCGTAAACAGGGCCAAGTATAAAGCCGCCTATGGTAATTATAACGTCCTTTGCGTCATACTGCAAAAAACCTTGTACGGCAGGGATAACTTTGCTTATAAACATAAGAATATATGCCATAGCAACAAGCATTGCAACCATTGTAATTTTTTTTGTTTTTGAATTCATTTTTTTCGACTCCTTTTTACGGGGAAAGAAAAACACCCCGATATTTAAAAGTAATCGGGGTGTGGATGTGCAAAATGATATAAAATATTACTATACCACCATCTTCTTTCATCCGGACTGTACCGTCGG
>JAZSRE010000161.1:0-11750 GCA_045538345.1 Clostridia bacterium | reverse complement strand
AACAAGGTTTAAAACCTGTTTTCTCATTACAGGGTCAAGACCGTCCAATGGCTCGTCAAGTATTAAAACATCAGGCATTGCAGAAAGCGAAAGCCAGAAGGCAACCTGTTTTTTCATACCCTTTGAAAGCTTACGGATTTGTCTTTTTTCATCCATCTTAAAAATCTGCTTTATAGCGTTATAACGTTCCCAATTAAAGTCAGGATAAACGTTTGCATAAAACTTTGCCATTTCCTTTATGGTAAATGTGGCATAATAAAACCAGTCGTCTGCAATATTAAGCACTTTCCTTTTAATATTTTCATTTTCATAAATCTTTTCGCCATCAATTATTATTTCACCGCTTACAGCCCTTAAAACACCATTTATGTGGTTTATAACTGTGGTCTTACCTGCTCCGTTAGGTCCAATAAGACCATATATTGTCCCTTTACGCACATGGATGGATATTTCGTCAAGCACTTTATAGTCATCAAAATATTTTACAACGTCTTTTACAACAATCATTACTTATCCTCCCTTTCCGCATATATGTTGTTTATGATGCTTTCTATGGCATTTTTATCCTCGCCCATAAACATCAGCTCTTTTACTGTTGACGTAAGGCTTAAATACAATTCCTCCGCCCTTTTTTTGTCCATTTTACCCTGTATGGGTGCCACAAAGTTACCCTTGCCCTTGACGCTGTATATAAAGCCGTCAATTTCCAGTTGCTTATACGCTCTTTGCACCGTATTTGGGTTTACAGTAAGACTTACGGATAATTCCCTTACAGAGGGCAACTGCTCGTCTGCACTAAGTACTCCGTTTATTATCAGGTCTTTTATGCCCGCTTCAATCTGCTCGTGTAACGTACGCCCGTCCTTGTAATCCACATTAATCATCATATCACCTCCGTACAACTGTATTACTTGTATTAGTACAGTTAATATAGCATAAGTTTTTGTAGTTGTCAATAGTATTTTTAAAAAAACAAAAAAGGCAACCGAAATTCGGTTGCCCACATAAATTTTCCATTTTCAATTGTCAATTTTCAACTTATTATATATCATAATCCAACTTAAACTTTTCGCCACATCCATAGTTTTCATACACATAGTCAATATCCTTATCACCACGACCTGACAAACAAGCAAGGATTGAACCTGACTTATGTTCCTTTGCATACTTAATTGCATAAGCAACTGCATGAGCACTTTCAATTGCAGGTATAATGCCTTCGTAACGGCTTAAAAGGAAAAATGCTTCCATAGCCTCTTCGTCAGAAATAGTTACATAATTAACTCTGTTAAGGTCGCGAAGCAAAGCATGTTCAGGACCAACACCGGGGTAGTCAAGACCACTGGCAATAGAGTATACAGGCAAAGGTTCTCCCTTTTCATCCTGAAGCACATAACTTTCGTAACCATGAATAACGCCCTTTGTACCAAAAGCCATAGTAGCGGCATGGTCACCTACCGCAGCGCCTCTTCCCAAAGGCTCAACACCATAAATTTCAACAGGGTCTGCCAAAAATGGCGTAAACATACCTAAAGAATTTGAGCCTCCGCCTACGCAGGCAGTAATTGCATCAGGCATAATGCCTGTCATTTCAAGGAACTGGTCACGGGCTTCATAGCCGATAACAGACTGAAAGTCGCGTACCATTTTAGGAAATGGGTGCGGACCTGCCGCAGTACCTATGCAGTATATAGCATCTTTATATTCATTAAGATATGCTTCAAAAGCCGCATCGCAAGCTTCTTTTAAAGTTTTAAGACCTTTTGTTACAGGAATTACATTTGCACCAAGCATCTTCATACGTATTACGTTAGGATGTTGTTTTGCAATATCAACCTCGCCCATATATACGTCACATTCCATACCGAAATATGCAGCTGCAGTAGCTATTGCAACACCATGCTGACCTGCGCCTGTTTCGGCAATAATCTTCTTTTTGCCCATATATTTTGCAAGAAGTCCTTCACCCATACAATGATTAAGTTTATGTGCCCCTGTGTGGTTTAAATCTTCTCTTTTTAAGTAAATCTGACAGTTGCCAAAAATTTTAGAAAGCCTTTCACAATGATAAACAGGGGTAGGCCTGCCCTGAAATTCCTTTCTTATTCTGCGAAGCTCATTTATAAACTGTGCAGAATGGCAGATTGCCTCGTACGCATCATCGGCCTCTTCAAATGCCTTTTTAAGCTCATCAGGCATAAAAGAACCACCATACTGACCAAAATAGCCATCCTGTGTGGGATATTCTTTAAGGTAATTGTCAAAATCTTTATATTTATTCATCTAAATTCACCTCTTAATTTACCTATACAATTTATGATACATTATTATTGGACTTTTGTCAACAATATTCAGCCCAATCAAAACACAAGCGAAGATACAAAATCCGTATCTCCGCTTATGTTTTGATTATTTGAAAAATCTCCCTATTAAAGGTATAGACTCCAAGTATAATTTTTTCAATTGTTTTTTCCAGTATCTGTACTCATTTTTGCTGTTGGAACGTTTAATTTCCATAATTATATATGCTCTTTGATCCATAAATGGTTCTAAAAAAGATAACCATATACCAACCCCTATAAGACATAGCAAAATTGTTGCAATAATAATTAGTAAAATTATATCTTGACTAAACGCATAAGTATTTTTCATTTATTTGCCTCGATTTCTTAACATCATACTCACATCAGTTAAATATAACTCCCCCCAAATTATTATTTCACTTCGTTCATTTGATTATATATTTCTCTACAATTGTTTTTTCAACATTAAGGCTTGAGCGTGCCATTGGTTTCCACAATACTTGCCCCCAAACAGTTTACAGCCACATCATATTCCTCTTTTACATTAAGTAGCCATACGCCAAGTTCAGCAAACTCGTGTATACGCTTTGCCATAGCCTCGTCAACAGGTGCAACCTCGCACCAGGAAGTAGTTTCGTTATCAAACCTTCCCCACACCGTTAATTGTTCACGCTTAAGAATCTGTGAAAGTTCTTTTAAATTTTCATCAGTCAAAGGACCATCAAAATGAATATGTGCAAATTTGTTTACCTTAAGTATTTTCTTTGCAAACCCCACAGTTTTTACCGTAAAACCAACATTTTCCCACGCCTTCATTTTATCAATTGTCGAAAGAAAAATGTCAAATTGCTCAGGTGTGTATTGTTCCAATATATTGTCAAATTTAAGGGGTACTCCAGTTTTAATTGTTAGTTCCAACACTTCCTCAAGAGTAGGCACAAGTTCCCCCTTAAAACATTCCCCTTTATGCAAGCCCGCATCAAGACTACGTACATAGTCAAATTTCACATCGCAAATTTTTGTTTCCTCAACAAGCGGTGTGCCATCCGAATTTCGGGTTGTACGGTTAAGTGTAAGGTCGTGCATCATAACACATTTATTATCACTTGTAAACCTTGCATCAAGTTCAATCATTCCGTAACCAAGTTCTACTGCAGCACGATATGCAACAAGCGTATTTTCAGGATAATCACTCGAAACACCACGATGTGCCTGAAGAACACAATTACCATTCTTTTTAATCATTATTTTATCCCCTTAATTTCCACCTTATTGAATATTTCCTTAATATCCCCACAAAGTGGTGGATTAGTTCCTTCACGCATACAAGCAGCAGACCCATAGGAAACCGCAGTTTTAAGGCGTTCTTCAGCACTACCCTGGCAGGCAATAAATCCTGCAATAGAGCTATCCCCCGCACCTATTGTAGAACGCACCTCAACATCAGGAACGTATGCACGATAAAGCTTACCTTCAGTTGCCAAAATTGCACCTTCTCCACCAAGAGATATCATTACATTTTCAATACCTTCGGCATTTAATTCCCTTGCAATTTTGTACAAGCCTTCTTCGTCAAGTACTTTCCCGCAATATGCTTCAATTTCTTCTGCATTTGGTTTTATAAGCCATGGTTTAATACGTCGCAACATATCAAGTGTTACAGATTTTGAATCTATTACAAGCTTAACACCACGCTTACTAAGCCCCATTAAAAACGCTTCTACATCACATGCTTCAATGCCACCAGGAACGCTTCCTGTAAAAGTAACAATTCCATTTTCTTCAATAAGCTCATCCACACGCATAAGCAAGGAAGAATCGCATTTAAAACCCTTAAATGAAAGACGTGTTTCAACATCCTCATCAGGATGAATTGTAATGTTTTCACGAATTCGGCCTTCACATTGTATTGTTTTGTATGTAACTCCAACCTCATCAAGACCATGAGTAAAATCAGCTCCATTTTCAGAACCCAACACTACAATAGCCGTATTTTGAATGTTATTTTCCAACAATGCTCTGGAAATATTTATACCCTTGCCACCAACATCCCTGTTTACAGTTTCCGCAAAAGTTTCACGACCAAGGCGAAATTCTTTCACCGTAACATGAACATCAAAGGCAGGATTTAATGTAAGAGTTGTAATCATAATCATACCTTCAATTCAGGTGCATTAGCAAGGAGATAATCCTCAGCTTCCTTACACCAAAGTCCACCATTAGCTTTTACAATTTTATCAAGTTCGGCAAACAATGGGTCTGTCTTGCCAAGCTCTGCAAAATCTTCTATTGCCACCATCGGCAAATCAATGTGAGTGTAGCAAACCTTCTTAAGACCTGATGGATTTTTCATATCAAAAATAGCATCAGCGTATGCGTTAAGTCCAAGAATATGAGAAACCATAATTGATGGGTCTATTGCATTTTCTTCAATTAATTTTACAGTATCAATAGTATCTTCAGGAATTGAGCCGGCTGTACCAACTACGTGAATACCGTTGTAATGAACACGATATAGGTTCAAAGAACCCGGGAAATCGTGTTTACTTGGACCTGCAAAGAAATTTACACAACCGTCATCACGGCAAATTTCTTCAGCCAAGGTAAATAGTGCAGGTACAGGTACCATAACGAATACGTCGTCATATCCGCCGCCTGACAATTCCTTCAACATTTCTGTTGGATTTTCACAACCTGATGTATTAACATAAGAGAGTTTACAATCCTTAAAGTTTGAAGGTGGGAAACGCTTTTCAACGTATGCAAGACGTTCCGCATTTATATCTACAACTGTAACAACAGATGCCTTTGCATAATTCACTGCAAGTGCCGCAGCGGCAAGTCCCATTGGGCCTGCACCACCCAAAATAGCGATGTGTCCTCCAACCTTTGCACCGTCAGTACGGGCATAGTCAGTAAAGTTAGTGTGATAAAGTCCTTTAAAACCACGAAGTACACAACCTATTGCCTCTACAAGAGAACCCTTATAGCTACCTTCTCCCGCATAAGGAATAAGGCAACCTGCATCCATAACAACCTTAGGAACAACAGCATAAGTAGCTGCACCTCCTATGTACTGATATGAATACCCTGGGTCGTAACCATTTTCAAGTTTAAGAGCCGGCTGAATAATAACCTGCTGCCCAACTGTCCAATCTTTAGTAAGGTTACTTCCTACCTCAACAATTTCACCACACATTTCGTGGCCTACAATAACAGGATTTTCTTCTATGTCATTTGGTACTCGTTTATGAGCTGACCCCTGTATAACCGCCTTGTAAGTTGATGCACAAAGCGAGTCTGTTATTACCTTAAGTAAAATTTCATCCGGTGAAATTTCCGGCAATTCAAAATTATCAAGGCTAAGAGTATCTGCCTTGTATAAACGTACTGCATTTGTTTTCATAATTTAACCCCTTTCAAATTTTAAAGTTGACAAATTTTGATTATTTCATTACAATATAAATATAATATATTGGCATATTTCTGTCAATAGAAACCACAAATTTATATAAATAATCATATTTTTGATTAAAATAATCAAAAATAATCGGAGGACTATGTTAATTTCAGTCAGACAAGAAAAGGTTTTAGAACTACTAAAAAACAATCAAAATATTTCGGTTTCCCAAATCGCAACCCAACTTCACGTCAGTGAACCAACCATACGTCGAGATTTTACCGAGCTTGAAAAAAGGGGAATAATCACAAAGTTTTATGGCGGGGCAAGAGTAAATAAAATTGCTCCCGATTCTGAGATACCTTTTATACTTCGTGAAAACGAAAAAAGCTCTGCCAAAGCAGAGATGGGAAGAAAGGCGGCAAGTTTTGTCCGCGATGGTATGGTTATACTTCTTGATGGTTCCACAAGTGCTTTTCATATTGTCCCATACCTTGCTAACTTTAAAGACCTTATAGTGGTAACAAGCGGTGCAAAAACAGCAATTGCCCTTGCTGATATGAATATTCGTACATACTGTACAGGAGGGCAAATGATTATACATTCATATTCCTATGTAGGCGAACAAGCCGAAAATTTTATTCGCAGTATAAACGCCGATTTGCTGTTTTTTTCCTGCCACGGACTTGCCGAAGACGGAAGAATGACAGATGTATCTGTAGAAGAAGCAAACCTTAGAAAAGTTATGTTTGAACATAGCAAAAAGAAAATACTTCTTTGCGATGACAGTAAATTTGGCAAACTGTATTTTTATAATATGGGAAACGCCTCTGACGCTGATGAAATTGTTTCAAACGTACCTCTTCCTTTGATTTTAAAATAATATATACGGCGTAAGCCTTCGGAGTTCGATTCTCTTCATAAAAAAATACCTGTGCACAGGTATTTTTGGTAAGTACGAATAATTTTACTGTGAGTGGTATTCCATCTTCGATGGAGTGATATTTTTGATAAATCAAAAGTGATATTGAAACCTTTGGTTTCAGTGATATTATATTTGCTATTAAACTGTGCGATGCACAATACCACTCGGCATAAGCCGAATATAACTGCGTAGCAATATAACTTGCCAAAGGCAAATATAACTGAAAAAGAGATAATTTTACCGACAGTAAAATTACCTCTTTTTCATGGTGGAGATGAGGAGAATCGAACTCCTGTCCGAAAACACGCCACAAGACTTTCTACGAGTTTAGTTTATGTTTAACATTCCCTCCGTTTACAGAACACAAACAATCTGTAAACATCAGTAGCTTCATTGTTCATGATATACTCAAAGCTTTGCATATTCACGTTCACCACTATTCGACGCCCTGTCCTAAGCCGTGGTAATCCTAGGCAGAACGGCCGCCATAATTAGGCAGCGTATGCTAAATTTTTGTTAGCGTTTAATTTTAAAAATTCGAGCTTTTAAAGTGGCGCCCGACCACTACCCGCTTATCCTGCTTAAATGCCCCCGTCGAAACCATTGCATCCCCATATTTTAACGGACAATCATAGCACAAAACTATTTTTGCCCGTTTTGTCAAATACGGTTACGTTCTTTAATTATACGGTCCATATCCCTTTTAGCATCACGCTTTGCAGCATCATCACGCTTATCATAAAGTTTTTTGCCCTTTGCAAGTGCAAGTTCCAACTTTACCTTGGAACCAAGAAAATACAGTGATGTGGGTATTAAAGTATACCCCTGCTGTTGGGAAAGACCAATAAGTTTATTAATTTCCTTGCGGTGAAGTAAAAGTTTACGAACACGCATAGGGTCCTTATTAAAAATGTTCCCCTTTTCATAAGGACTTATGTGCATACCATTTACAAAAACCTCACCTTTTACAATATTGCAATAACTATCCTTAAGGTTAACCCTGCCTTCACGGAGGGACTTAACCTCGGTACCGAAAAGTTCTATACCACATTCTATTGTTTCTTCTATAAAATAATCGTGATACGCCTTTTTATTTTGAGCGATATTTCTTTTTTCTACCTTTTTTGGTGTGTTTACCCCGTTGTTTGCCAACTTTATGTCTCACCTCTTTTGGTTTTTCCTTAACCGCCATATCTGCAAGTACAAAATCAATTTGTTTAAGTTCCGTATTAACCTTTGCAAGCCGTACAGTAACAGGTTGCCCCATACAGAATACCCTGCCGTTACGTCTGCCTGTCAAAAACATTGTATCTTCGTTAAATTCATAATAATCATCAGCAAGGTCAACCATTCGCACAAGCCCCTCAACCGTGTTTGGAAGCTCTACAAAAAAGCCAAAATCTGTTACAGATGATATTATTCCATTAAATTCTTGCCCGATTTTATCTTCCATATACTTACAACACATAAAATCGTCATAATCACGTTCAGCCATTGTTGCCTGTATCTCTGTTTCAGTAGACTGTTCCGCACCACGGCGTGTAATCTTATTATAATGTGTTATACGCCATTCGTCAAGTTCGCCTTTTAGCCATTCCTTTAATATTCTATGCACCAACAAGTCGGGATATCTGCGTATAGGGGAAGTAAAGTGGCAATAATAATCTGCCGCAAGCCCAAAATGGCCAAGATTTTCCTCACAGTATCTTGCCTTCATCATTGCACGAAGCATAGCTGTACTTAAAACAGTTTGTGCATTAGTACCCTCTACCCTAAAAAGAAGGCTTTGCATAGCCTTTGGAGAAATTTTATCTCCTGATTTTAACTTGTGCCCAAAAACTCTTACCAGGTTAACAAGCTTTTGTATTTTTTCAGGATCCGGGTCCTCGTGTACTCGGTAAACTGACGGTATTTCAAACTTTTGACAATGTCTTGCAACCGTTTCATTTGCAACAAGCATAAATTCCTCAATAATTTTATTGGAAATTGAAAGCTCTCTTGCCCTTACATCAACAACCTTACCTTCATCATCTAGTTCAAAATAAGGTTCGGGAAAGTCAAAGTCTATTGCTCCTCTCCGCATACGTTTATCACGCAAAATCAGTGCAAGTTCACGCATATTTTCGAACATTTCAATAAAATCCGCATACTCATTTCTTGCGCACATATTGCCCTCAAGCACCTGAGAAACTTTACGGTAGGTAAGCCTTGCACAACTTTTAATTGCAGATTCAAATATCTTATATTCCTCAACATTTCCCTGGATGTCAATTTTCATCAAACAGGAAAGAGTAAGGCGTGGTTTGTGAGGTACAAGACTGCAAAGATCATTGGAAAGCTTTTCAGGAAGCATAGGCACTACATTATCCACAAGGTAAACGCTTGTTCCCCTGTTATAAGCTTCTGCATCAAGTGCACTTCCCTCAGTTACATAATGGCTTACATCCGCTATGTGAACGCCAAGTTCAAACTTGCCGTTTTTTAATTTTTTTACGCTTACGGCATCATCAAAATCCTTTGAATCATCGCCATCTATAGTAACTATCTGCCAGTCAAAAAGGCATTTTCTCCTGTCAAATTCACTTTCGGGAATTTTATCGGCAAACGCCCTTACCTCATCGCATACTGCAAGGTTAAACTCTGCACTATAACCATAATTATACAAAAATTTGTTTATATCCATTAAATCAACTCCAAGTATATTGTTGCTACTTTTTTAAAAAATATCAACAAAAAAACCGCCGACAAAAACGGCGGTTTGTTTTAACAAATTATTTGTTCAAGAACCAAAGTACAACTGATGTAACAAGGAAAATTACTGCAGCTGCCGCAGTGATTTTTGACAAAATTGCATCAATTGTTCTGCCCTTGTTTTTTCCAAAAAATGTTTCAGCCCCACCGGCAATTGAACCGGACAAACCTGCTGTTTTACCTGACTGCATCAAAACAATAGCAATAAGTGCAAGTGCTACGATAATGTGTATAATAACTAATGCGATTTTCATTTATAATAACCTCCTGTTGATGTATCTAAACATATATAACATTGATATTATATCACAACAAATTTAATAATGCAAGTAAAATTTTTGTTTTTTTAAAAATAAAAAACAGGTTGTAAAATACAACCTGTTTTATTAATTATTTAAGCATTGATGTACCCGACATTGATTCAGGCTTTTCAAGACCTAAAAGTTCAAGAAGTGTAGGTGCAATATCCGCAAGCTTACCTTCTGCTACAAGGTCCTTACCTTCTGTACCAATCATAATCATAGGTACAACATTTGTTGAATGTGCTGTCTGAACATTTCCATCTTCGTCAAGCATCTGTTCTGCATTACCGTGGTCAGCTGTAACCAAAGCACAACCACCCTTTGCAAGTATTGCATCAATAACCTTGCCAAGGCAGGTATCAACCGCTTCAACAGCAGCAACTGCCGCATCAAACACGCCTGTATGGCCAACCATATCACAGTTAGCAAAATTAAGAACTATAACATCATATTTATCACTGTTAATTCTGTTAACACATTCATCAGCAACCTCATAAGCACTCATTTCAGGCTTAAGGTCATAAGTTGCAACCTTTGGAGAAGATATAAGAGCTCTGTCTTCGCCATCATATTCTTTTTCAACACCGCCGTTGAAGAAAAATGTTACGTGAGCATATTTTTCGGTTTCGGCAATTCTAAGCTGAGTAAGACCATGTTTACTGATGTATTCACCAAATGTATCATCTAAAGATGTAGGCTTAAAGGCTACGTCAACATTTGGCATAGATGCATCATACTGTGTAAAGCATACATAAAATACAGGGAAATAATCTCTGTCAAAACCGTCAAATTTTTCGTCAACAAAAGTTCTTGTAATTTCTCTTGCTCTGTCAGGACGGAAGTTGAAGAATATAATACTGTCATTTTCTCTGACATGGTCTGTACCATTTACAATTGTAGGTACTACAAATTCATCAGTGATATCAGTTTCATAAGATTTTTTAATTGTATCTACTGCACTGTCACAAACTTCACCTTTGCCAAGTGCAATAGCTTCATACGCCTTTGATACACGTTCCCATCTGTTATCTCTGTCCATAGCGTAGAAACGGCCCATAACTGTACCTACTTTGCCTACGCCGATTTTATCCATTTCATCTTCCAACGCCTGTACATAGTCTGCACCTGAAGTTGGAGGCACATCACGACCATCAAGGAAGCAGTGAACATACACCTTTTCCAAGCCATTTCTTTTAGCAAGGTCTAAAAGAGCATAAAGGTGTGTGTTGTGGCTATGTACACCGCCGTCAGACATAAGTCCCATAATGTGAAGTGCAGAATCATTCTTCTTACAATTTTCAACAGCCTTTAAAAGAGTTTCATTTTCAAAGAAATCTCCATCTTGAATAGCCTTTGTAATACGTGTAAGTTCCTGATAAACTACACGACCTGCACCGATATTTGTATGACCAACTTCTGAATTGCCCATCTGTCCGTCAGGTAACCCAACATCCATACCGCTACACTTTATAAGATTGTTTGGGTATATTTCCATATACTTATCAACATTAGGTGTTTTTGCAAATTTAACCGCATTACCCTTTTCGGTTGGTGTATAACCAAATCCATCAAGAATAATTAATGCAACAGGTTTCTTACTCATAATATTTCTCCCTTTCATAAAATACGGCGGGAGCAAGCCCCCGCCCTACGTTTATATACAAACAAATATCGTGTATGAAAAATAGTGCAGAATAAACAAACAGAGCCAAAGCTGTATTAAGATACTGCGAAGGTGATGTTTGTTCATTATGTGCATTTTTCATAGCGATTAGTATTTAACAATACCTGTGAAATCCTCAGCCTTAAGTGCTGCTCCACCAATAAGACCACCGTCAATATTTGGCTTTGACATAAGCTCAGCAGCGTTAGAAGGTTTCATACTTCCACCATACTGAATGCGAATAGCTTCAGCTGTTGGAGCGTCGTAAAGTTCAGCAATAACGTCACGTATAATACCGCAAACTTCATCAGCCTGGTCAGCAGTAGCAGTTTTACCTGTACCGATAGCCCAGATTGGTTCGTATGCAATTACCATGTTCTTAGCCTGGTCAGCTGTTACATCAAGC
>JAZSRE010000092.1:0-2160 GCA_045538345.1 Clostridia bacterium | reverse complement strand
GGTTAAGCATTTCTGGATGTTCTTTGATTACATCTTCTAATACATCCCATACTTCTCTCTCAAGTCTTTCAACCATCTTCTTAGCCTGCTTGATATTATTAGCAATACCCTTAGCTGTTAATTCTTTCATAACGAATGGCTTAAATAATTCAATAGCCATTTCCTTTGGAAGACCACACTGATAAATCTTAAGTTCAGGACCAACAACGATAACTGAACGGCCTGAATAGTCAACACGTTTACCCAAAAGGTTCTGTCTGAAACGGCCCTGCTTACCTTTAAGCATATCAGAAAGTGACTTAAGAGGTCTGTTTCCGGGACCTGTAACAGGTCTTCCACGTCTGCCGTTGTCAATAAGAGCGTCAACAGCTTCCTGAAGCATACGTTTTTCGTTTCTTACGATAATGTCAGGAGCAGAAAGCTCTAAAAGTCTCTTTAGACGGTTGTTTCTGTTAATAACACGTCTATAAAGGTCATTAAGGTCACTTGTTGCAAATCTACCACCATCAAGCTGAACCATAGGTCTGATTTCAGGAGGAATTACAGGAACAACCTCCATAACCATCCATTCAGGCTTGTTGTTAGAATTTTTAAATGATTCAACAACTTCAAGTCTTTTTATAATCTTAACCTTTTTCTGACCTACTGAATCTGCAAGTTCCTCGCGTAGTTCATCTGCAAGACTATCAATATCAATTTCCTGCAAAAGTTCACGGATAGCTTCAGCACCCATACCTGCACGGAACTTATCACCATATCTTTCATAGGCTTCCTTATATTCTTTTTCAGTTAAAACCTGCTTTTTCTCAAGTAAAGTCTTACCAGGGTCAATTACGATATATGAAGCAAAGTACAAAACTTTTTCAAGGATTCTTGGTGAAATATCAAGTATAAGACCCATTCTGCTTGGAATACCCTTAAAGTACCAGATGTGTGATACAGGGGCAGCAAGTTCAATATGACCCATTCTTTCACGACGAACCTTAGACTTTGTAACTTCAACGCCGCAACGGTCGCAGACAATACCCTTATAACGTACTTTCTTATACTTTCCGCAATGACATTCCCAATCCTTTGTAGGACCAAATATACGTTCGCAGAAAAGACCGTCTCTTTCAGGCTTTAAAGTTCTGTAATTTATAGTTTCAGGCTTTTTTACCTCACCACGAGACCATTCACGGATTTTTTCGGGTGATGCAAGTCCTATTTGTATTGCTTCGAAATTATTAAATTCTAGCAAAATATTCAACTCCTTCTTTAATATTTGGATTTTTAAAACTGATTAATTATTATTCCTCATCCTCAGCAAAATCCAAATCGTCAATAGCTACATCCAAACCAGGTTCATCTACTTCTTCAGTTGTATCGTTTTCAGCAAAAATCTGGTTAACGATATCATCCTCAATTGTGTATGAACCGTCGCTTACAAACTTGTCAGCTTCTTCCTGACCCTGCATTTCTGCATCAAGATTAAGCGGTTTTGGCATATAGTCATCTTCCTCGTCAACGCTTTCACGAATAGGAATTTCTTCCATATTTTCGTCCAAAACTTTAACGTCAAGCATCAAACTCTGAAGTTCTTTAATAAGAACCTTGAAGGATTCAGGCACACCCGGAGTAGGGATGTTTTCGCCCTTAACAATAGCCTCATAAGTTTTAACACGACCAACAACGTCGTCAGACTTAACGGTAAGTATTTCCTGAAGTGTATAAGCCGCACCGTAAGCTTCCAACGCCCAAACTTCCATTTCACCAAATCTCTGTCCACCGAACTGAGCTTTACCACCCAAAGGCTGCTGAGTTACAAGTGAGTATGGACCTGTTGAACGCGCATGAATCTTATCATCAACAAGATGATGAAGCTTCAAGTAATGCATATAACCAACTGTTACACGGTTATCAAATGGTTCACCAGTACGTCCATCATAAAGTACAGTTTTACCATCTTTGTTATATCCTGCATACTCTAAAGTCTGCATAATATCATATTCGTTTGCACCGTCAAATACAGGTGTAGCAATCTTCCAGCCCAAAGCCTTAGCTGCATAACCAAGATGTACTTCAAGCACCTGACCGATGTTCATTCGAGAAGGAACACCAAGTGGGTTAAGTACAATTTCAAGCGGTGTACCATCAGGTAGGAATGGCATATCCTCTTCA
>JAZSRE010000028.1:0-1927 GCA_045538345.1 Clostridia bacterium | reverse complement strand
GGCGAAGGTGCATAATTGCATAAATGGGAGAGGTAAAAATGAGTTACAAGGTTATTCACTTCTTTACCGACTTGCAAGACAATAATCATCCGTACAAGGTGGGGGATTTTTTCCCTCGCCTTGGTATGAATGTTTCTGAAAAAAGATTAAAGGAATTATCTGGGAATAATAATAAGCAGGGCAAACCTTTGATTGAAGAAGTAAAAGAGGTTTTGGAAGAAAAAAAGTACACAAAAACCGAAATTAACAGAATGCCTATTGCAGAATTGAAAGACGTTGCCGGAAAGGTTGGTATTGATGATTTTGATACTATGACCGGGGCAAAGTTAAAGAAAGTGCTTATTAAGAAATTGGGAGTGTAAAGTAATGGACAATGCAATGAACGTTGGTTTGCAAGAAGAATTGATTGCCGACCTGACAACAGAGTTGATAAATGAACCCACGTTTAATGCGGAGGTTCTAGCACAAAAGGTAATAAGTGCAATCAAGGAAGTAAAAACTGCAAGAAAATACCCAAAATTTTACACTGATGAACAGATACAAGATGATTTGTATGGTTATTATTCAAATATCAGAAACATAGCTTTGTATGATTACAACAAAGTGGGTGCTGAATTTGAAGAAACCCACAATGAGAACTCTGTTAATCGCAATTGGGTAAAAAGAAAAGAATTATTTAGTGGTATATTGCCATTAGCAAGGTTTTAGACGAATGTGCGTGTCGTTGAGTTGCAAGAACGACTTGGCGGTGCAGGGTGTTCTGTAAATGCGGTGGTGGGCGAGGAACAAAATTATGAGGACTTTAAACAAGAATAAACAAAAACTGTATTATGCAAATCAAGACAATTTAGTGCCAGTATATGATTACTACGAAGATTCAGAGGGTAATCTTATAAAACTTGAAACCGGGGAAACAAAACTTGTGTATAGTGAACCTATTGAGTTTTATGGGAATATCTCAATGAGTGGTGGCGAATCAGAAGCGGTTGAATATGGCTTGAATTTAGCCGATTACGAGGCTGTTTTGGTTGTAAGCAACAATTATGTACCTCTTACAGAAACAAGCCTTATTTGGCTAAATACAGAGCCTAAAATTGATGATGAAGGATATACAGACGAGTTTAGTGCTGATTACAGAATTGTTAAAATAAGTCCTAGTCTAAATGTTGATAAGTATGTGTTACAAAAGGTTGTGAAGTAATGGCAAAACGTGTTTTCAAAAGTGATTTATCCACAAGCGGAATAGACCAACTAAAGAAAGACTTATTGTATTACAAAAACAACATACTACATCAAAAAGTAAACCTATTGGCAAAGCTACTAGCAGATAAAGGTGTGGAAATAGCAAAAGTCAATGTTGCCAGATTGGATGCAATCTTTACTGGCGAATTGATAAACAGTATTCATGCCGAAAAAGGCAGTTCTATAAATGGTACTGCTATTTTTTACATTGTGGCAGATAGCGAACACGCAGCATACGTTGAATTTGGTACTGGACAAATGGGTGCGGAAGGTAGTTATCCATATCCTTTTCCGCCCGGTGTTGATTGGCAATACAATACTGGAAAGACCATATTTGAAATATCACCCGGACAATACGGATGGTTTTATCCCGGCGAAGATGGAAAGTGGTATTTTACGCAAGGTATGCCAAGTAGACCATTTATGTATGAAACCACAATGGAGTTGATGAAACTTGTTGTTAGTACCGCAAAGGAGGTATTTAAGTAATGTCAGAATGGATTATGTTAGTGCCTCTTAAGGTATTTACAAAGATTAAAGCAGATTTTTCTGCAACAATAAAAGAAACATATAAAATGACAGATGCAAACTTTTCTACTGTTGGCAATGCCAATAAGACCGCAGTATTTCCTTTTGTTTATGTTCAAGGTTTGCCTGCATCTGAACAAGGAGCAGATTTGCAAGG
>JAZSRE010000119.1:0-2483 GCA_045538345.1 Clostridia bacterium | reverse complement strand
GGCAACAAGCTTAACCCCACTATGTTTGAGGTTTCCGATATTTACAAAACCTCAGTATGCCCACTTGCAAGGGTAATGAGAAGCGAACTTAAAAAGCGCGGAGTTAAAAAGCTTAAGGTTGTATATTCAAAGGAAAAGCCCGTTGGAATTGACGAAAATGTACAGTGTGACAAGGCAGGTAAAACTGTTGGAAGCATTGCTTTTGTGCCATCTGTTGCAGGGCTTATTATTGCCTCGGAGGTTGTGAAAGATTTATGCCAAGACAGTTAGAAACATATCAGCTTATAGAGCGTAGCTTAATTAAAAAATACAGAAAAGAAATATGGAACCCTTTTATTGCAGGGGTTAAGCGTTATGAACTTATAAATGATGGTGATAAAATTGCAGTATGTATTTCAGGTGGAAAGGATTCCTGGATTATGGCAAATTTGATGCGTCATTTACAGAAGATAAGCGATGTAAGGTTTGAACTTGTTTACCTTTGTATGGACCCGGGCTACAGGGATGTAAACCGTCAGCGAATTGAAAAAAATGCAGAGATTATGAAAATAGACCTTGAAATTTTTACATCGGACATTTTTGATGCGGTTAACACTATGGAGGGCTCACCCTGCTATATGTGTGCAAGAATGAGAAGAGGGCATCTCTATGCAAAGGCAAAGGAGCTTGGGTGCAATAAAATTGCCCTTGGTCACCATTTTGACGACGTTATTGAAACAACCTTAATGGGAATGATGTACGGGGCACAGATTCAGGGTATGCTACCTAAACTTCACAGTACAAATTTTGAGGGTATGGAGCTTATACGCCCCCTTTACTGTGTACATGAAGAGCATATAATTGCATGGAAAAATTATAATAATCTTGAATTTATACAATGTGCCTGCCGTTTTGTGGAAAGCCGTGATGCCTCCGCAGACGGAATAGGTGAGTCCAAACGTCAGGAAATAAAAATGCTTATAAAAGAACTTAAAAAGGTAAACCCTCTTGTGGATAGTAATATTTTTAACAGTATTCACTCTGTTGAGCTTGATACTATGCCCGGTTATAAGACAAAGGGTAGGGAATATTCATTTCTTGATAACTTTTGATTTTTTTCTTTCTTTAATACCGCAGATAATCTGCCATAATCCAACACTTAGTAAAAACACTGCAAATATTTTACTAAGAACAGGGGTTGGCAGATTTTTTATGCAAAAAGCACCAATTCCTGCACTTATAATTCCTGTTGATGCAATTTTAATTGCGATTTTAAAATCTATCGTTTTATTTTTAATATGCACAACAAGTGCAAAAATTGCTGTGGGTATAAAGTAAAGCAGAGTTATGCCCTGAGCGATTTTCTGGTCAAAGCCTAAAAAAATTGTAAGCACGGGTATGAGTATTATACCTCCGCCCATTCCCATACCGCTTATTATTCCTGAAACAAAGCCTGCAATTATTAAATAAATCATAAAAAAGTTTTAATACCTCCTGCTATCATTGATATTCCGAAAAGGATTTTTAGGTAGGCAGAGGGTATTTTTTTTAGGAATTTTGCACCTATTACTGAACCTGCACAGCCTGAAGCAGAAAGAATAATGGTGGACTTTAAATCAATATTTCCCTGCCTGAAATAGAAGTATGCCGAAACCAATGTTATGGGAAGTATAATAGCTATTGCTGTTGAATGGGATTTTTTTGCATCAACGCCCAACAACTCGATTGCGGGGACAACCACCGTTCCGCCACCTGTACCTAAAAGTCCGTTAACAAAACCTGAAATTATTCCTATAATGTAAAACATATATTTCTTCATATAAAACCTCGCTTTTTTAAACTTTTTGAATGTAGGGCTTTTGAAAATATTAACAGTTTTTTAAAAAAATAATTGATATTTTTTAGTTTTTGTATTACAATATAGTTAAGTATGCACATGGAGGTGTAATATTATGAATGCAAAAATTGAAAATGCTAACGGTATAATTACAATTTCTAATGATGTAATAGCTACTATTGCAGGTGATGCGGCAACACGTTGTTACGGTGTTGTGGGTATGGCTGTGCGAAATAAAAAAGACGGTATTGCGTCTCTTTTAAAAAGAGATGCCATGTCAAAAGGCATTAAGGTTACAAATGATGATGGCGAACTTGTTATTGATGTTCACGTTATAGTTGGTTACGGTATAAATATAAAAACAACATCTGAAAGTATTATAGAAAGCGTTATTTACAGTGTAGAGAGTGTAACAGGCTTTAAGGTTAAAAATGTAAATGTTAACGTTGAAAGCGTCAGAGTAGATGATTAAGGGGTGAAACAGGTGATAAAGGTTATAGACGGCAATCTGCATAAAAAGGCCTTTTTAAGCGGTGCAAACAATCTTGAAAACAACAAAAAAATGGTGGATGACCTTAACGTATTTCCTGTGCCTGACGGCGATACGGGAACAAATATGTCAATGACTGTTATGGCTGTTGCACGCCAGATTGCGGCGCTTGATACA
>JAZSRE010000043.1:0-2491 GCA_045538345.1 Clostridia bacterium | reverse complement strand
AAATATATAATATTATTAAAAATATGCTTGAGGAGTATAATGACAAAAATATAGGTTATAAAGAAATTATGAGGACAAATCTTTTGGAAATTATTGTGCGTACTTTACGCAGAATAGCCAATAAGGACAGGGTGTATAATGACGATGAAATAACGTGGGTTATGAAGGAGTACGTGAAAAATCACTTTGACGAAAATGTAAGTTTGACTGAAATTTCAAAACAACTTAATTACAGCCTTTCATACTTAAGTATTAAGTTCAAAAAAGATACGGGAATTAATTTTAATGAATATGTTCAAAGATACAGAATAGAGCAAAGTTTAAGAATGCTAAAAAACAGTAATAAAAAAATATGTGATGTTGCAAAAGCAGTGGGGTATAATGATATTAAACATTTTAACATTATATTTAAAAAGGTTATGGGTATTACACCTTATAGATACAGAAATAATTAAAAATGGAGTGTAAAATATTTTACACTCCATTTATTTTTATATTCCAAAAAGTTTTGCTGTATTGTTATAGAGAATATCTTGTCGCTCTTGCTCGGAAAGTTCTATTTTCATAAATTTTTCAAGTTCTTCTTCCGGCTTCCACATAGGATAGTCTGTGCCGAAAAGTACTTTGTGAGTTCCATAAGTCATTATAAGTTTTTTTGCCTTTTCGGGTGTAAGTGCATAAAGAGAGGAAGAACAGTCTACATAAAAATTTTTATATTTGCTAAGTACCTTTGTTGCTTCTTCCCATACAGACCAACCGCCAAAGTGTGCACCTATAACAGTCAGGTTTTGATATATATCTAAAATTGGCATCATTCTGTTTGGGTTAGAATAGTCATAGCGTGAATCCCCGGTATGCAACAAGATAGGTAATTTACCCTCACAAAGTTCGTATATTTTAAGCATACGGTAGTCGTCTATTTTAAATTGCTGTATATCAGGGTGAAGTTTTACACCTTTTAACCCTAATGCTATTATTTCTTCTACATCTGCACATATATTCTCGCTGTCTGGATGTAGGGTACCAAGCCCTGTAAATTTACCGTTGCTTTCTTTAACTGAATTTGCAATAAAATTATTAATGCTTGAAACTTGTTTGGGAGTTGTAGCAACAGATTGTACTATATAGTGGTCAAAACCTGCAATTTTACCATGCTCTAACAATGTGGATGTTTTTCCATCCAGCAGTGATGGGATTTTATAAAAATTACCTGTACTGTCCGATGCTTTTTGAGCAATTTTGTCAGGATATATATGACAATGAGCATCTATTATTTTGTATTTTTTCATTCAAAACATTCCTTTTCATAAAACAACCTCCCCTATGGGAGGCTGTCTGTTAATCCTGAGTTACGATACCTTCAACCTTTTTAATACCAAGCTTTTCAACGGCATCCTCACGCATTTTAAACTTAAGGATTTTGCCTGCGGCATTCATAGGGAAACTATCTACAAAGTCAATGTATTTAGGTACTTTATGCTTTGCCATATGGTCGCGGATGTACTGCTTCATTTCGTCAACAGTCATACTTTCTCCTTCTTTAAGGATTATGCACGCCATAATTTCTTCGCCGTACTGGTCGTCGGGTACACCGATAACCTGAACGTCCTGGACCTTTTCATGTGTATAGATAAATTCTTCGATTTCTTTAGGGTAAATATTTTCACCACCACGGATAATCATATCTTTAAGTCTACCTGTAATGCGGTAGTTGCCTTCAGGAGTACGAAGTGCAAGGTCGCCTGTGTGTAACCATCCGTCTTTGTCAATTGCCGCTGCAGTAGCTTCCGGCATTTTGTAGTAACCCTTCATAATATTGTAGCCTCGTGCAACAAATTCACCTGTTACGTTATCGGGTAAATCTGCACCTGTTTCAGGATCTATAATTTTACACTCGATTTCAGGTAATGCTCTGCCTACTGTTGTAACACGAACTTCAATGGAGTCATCTGTACTGCTCATTGTACAACCCGGTGAAGCTTCTGTCTGACCGTAAACTATTGTGATTTCCTTCATATTCATTTTTTCAACAACTTCATTCATAACTGCTTCCGGGCAAGGTGAACCTGCCATAATACCTGTACGCATATATGAAAAATCGGTCTTTTCAAAATCAGGATGTTCCAAAAGTGCAATAAACATTGTAGGTACACCGTGGAATGCAGTAATTCTTTCCTGGTTTATGCATGCAAGAGCAGGCTTTGGTGTAAAGTACGGAATTGGAAGAATTGTTCCTCCATGTGTCATTGTAGCAGTCATTGCAAGTAGCATAGCAAAGCAATGGAACATAGGTACCTGAATCATCATTCTGTCGGCTGTTGAAAGGTCCATGCGGTCACCGATACATTTTCCGTTGTTTACAACGTTATAATGTGTCAGCATAACCCCTTTAGGAAAACCCGTTGTACCTGATGTATACTGCATATTGCATACATCGTCTTTGTCAACTGCTGCCGCCATACGATAAACTGTTTCAACCGGAACCTTGAAA
>JAZSRE010000084.1:0-10046 GCA_045538345.1 Clostridia bacterium | reverse complement strand
TCAATAAAGTTTGCATCAAGAACATTTTTGCTCTTTTTAAGAAGAGCTACTTTACATGCTTCTATACCATCACATGGAATTGCTTTTAAGTCAAAATCAATATCCTGTTCCTTTAGTCCCTGTGCAACTGCATCAGACAATCCTCCGGAACGTGCAAATATTCTTCCGAAATATGAAGCATTATCCAAAACATCTTCTTCAAGTGTTGTAATATCAATATCCTTACTGTCGTATAGTGCCTGAAGTTCCTCAAATGTAAGAACTGCATCAACATAAGGCTTAACTTCTTCAAGTTGTGCTTCTGCCTTCTTTGCTGTACACGGACCGATAAATACCACTTTTGAACCTGGGTCAGTGTCCTTTATATATTTAGCAAGTGTGGCCATTGGCGAAAGATTATGAGAAATATACTGCACCAAATCAGGAAATGCTGATTTTACATAAGCAACAAACGCCGGGCAACACGAACTTGTTAAAAATCCTTTTTCAGCAAGTTCCTTTGATTCAGCCTGAGCTACCATATCTGCACCAAGTGCAGCCTCAATAACTGTATAAAAACCAAGTTCTTTCAAACCTTTTATAACCTGCCCAAGCTTTGCATAAGTAAACTGACTTGAAATAGACGGAGCTACCATTACATAAACCTTATAATTTTTGTTATTTTCACTTTTCTTTATAAGTTCAATAGCATCTAAAATATATGACTTGTCAATAATAGCACCAAAAGGACATTGGTAAACACAAGCACCACAGGCAATACATTTTTCATTGTCAATTGCTGCCGCATTATCTTCATTAATAGAAATAGCTTTTATCTTACAAGCATTCTGGCAAGGTCTCTTGCGATTTGCAATTGCAGAGAAAGGACATACCTTTGCACATTGTCCACATTCCACACACTTTGACTTATCTATGTGAGCTACGTGGTTAGCATCAAAAGTAATTGCACCCTTTTTGCATACATCTTCGCATCTGTGAGCAAGACAGCCACGGCAGGATTCTGTAACAACATATCCAGCTGATGGACATTCATCACAAGCGATATCAACAACTTCAATTACATTAGGATTATCCTTATTTCCACCCATTGCAATTTTTACTCGCTCAGCAAGTATTGCTCTTTCCTTGTAAACACAACAACGCATTGTTGATGTCTTACCCGGAACAATTGTTTTTGGTATTTCCAAAACATTCTCAAGAAGTGTATCTTTCCAAGCCTCTCTGGCAACCTCACGAAGCACCTTGTATTTCAAGTGCTGAACTTTTGTATCAAATTTTCTCATATTTCACACTCCTTAAAAGTAACTAACTTTAATTCTTTTACCCATCATTCTAAGGCAATTTGAAAGTTCTTCTACCAAATTCATTTTAATACTGAAATTAATAGGCAAATCAGGGTTTTGATGTGCCGGGTTTATAGCACGTCCAACATAAAAATTTATGTCCGTTGCTTCTTCAAATAAAAGCTGGCAAATAAGCGAAGCACCATCACGTTTGTAATTCCAATGCTCATACAGTTCGTTTTCACCCAAATAATCTTTAGCATATTCCAAAACTTTATTTACAGTGATAACACCCTCGGTTACCAAATCAACACCTTCAAGTTTGGCAATTGGAGGAACATCCGAATTTTCAAAATCCAATGTTGCCTGAAGTGGCTTTCCTAAATATTTTGCTGCAATAGAGGATGTTGTACCACCACATATAATGTGCTTTCCTTCCTTTGAGAAGAAAAGGGACATCATTCTATCACAATCATCACGGTTTGAAGGAGGACCAAAAAGAATATTCATCGGTTCCCTCTTTCTGATTTTTACAACACACGCAGTTGCATCGTCACCCGGTTTATTACCATAAAGTTTATCACATTCATCAACCAAAAGAGTGGAAAGATTTTTTGCCGTAAGTCCCGTTACAGACATAACTTCCATAAATTCAATTATATCTTCACGTTTCCAACCAAAATTATATGATAAACCTATTCCCGCATGAGGACATCCGTCACTCATAGCTATGAAGATATCCCCTTCCTGAAAACGAACAACCGATTTGTATATTTTCTTGCCATCAATGTTCATTTCTGTCTTGGGATACTCGTAATTTTTATTATCCCTAAGCATTATAACCTGTGGGTTATCATACTGAATAATTTCAGCAGTTTCATTATCAATAAGGTGCATAATGGTAAATGTTGAATATGCAACTCCTCTCAAAGAGCATACCGGAAGTGTTGCAGCTATTGTTTCTACACATTCTTCAATAGGCAACCCCTCTGCCATCATAGTAGATATGATTTTAGAAGTAAGTGTTGACAAAATACTTGCTTTAACTCCGCTTCCAAGACCGTCAGCCAAAACGATAACCGTAGAGCTGTCATTTTGTTCAACTATCTCCACATGATCACCGCAAAGTTGTTCCCCATGGTGGTTAATACTTTTCCAGCCGATATCTGCACACAAATCATTCATCCTGTATCGACTCCTTTAACTTTGCGAGAGCAATTTTTGTTTCTGCAGCTGTTTCACCAAGAAGTGATGCAATTTCCTGAACAATACGCATCTGCTTGTCCACAACTTTATCTGCAACCTCAACAGTTTGTCTGCTGATACTTTCTTTCTTTTCACGTTCAGTTTCCTCATCGGTAACATCACGCATAATTCCAACCAAAAGTCTGGATTCATTATCGTACACAATAGTTTGGTCAATATAGCGTCTATATTCTGCAAGATACACTCTTTCACCGTGAACATCTTTGCCTGTTCTTAAAACCTCTTCAAATGGTTCAGGGTCCAGAATTCGTATGATACTTTCTCCCAAAACATCCGAACTTGAACGGATATTCATCATATTACGAGCAGATTCATTTATCTGCTGAACCTCCAGCTTTTCGTTAAGAACAATAAGACCATTAGGGGTATTTTTAACAATAGCATCAGAAAAACTTTCAGCCTTATCTTTCAAAAACGGCAAACACATAGAAACCTCTGCCTTGCTCTGACAAATAGCAATAGCCTTTTCACGGCAAGTATTGTATCCGCAAGAACCACAGTTAAGTTCGTCTGAAGCCTTAAATTTGCCCATTTCTCTTAACACGGCAAATATTTCTGTTTCGCTTGGCATTGCAAGCTTGCGTTCAATATATTCAAACTGCTTTTTAAGTTCTCCTGCATTTGGCTCATTAACCTTAAAGTCGTCTTTTCCTGCATAATTAGCAATTGTAATATAATCTTTAACCGGTGCTGTTCTGTGATATTTTTCCATAACAGGACCGCCAATACAGCTTCCTACACATGCAGACATTTCAATAAAACACTTATGTATTTTCCCATTTTCAATATCGCGAAGAGCGTCAATACAGTTTTGCACCCCGTCAAGTGCAATATAGTTATACCCCGGAGCATCAAGATTCATTGTTTTTAGAACGCCCCCTGTTGTAGGGAAGAAACGTGCACGGCTTTCTTCGTTGGAATCCATTTCCTGTTTAAGTTCAATGTTTTCATCCTTAAGCCAATTTGAAAGTTCTTCAAATGTCAAAACCGCATCAACAATACCTTCATAGTGTTCCGCCTCATCCTTTTTTGCAACACATGGGCCTACAAACACAGTTTTTGCATCAGGATATCTTTTCTTTATATCCTGACAATGTGCCTGCATAGGTGAAACAACATCTGCAAGATATTCTAAAGCTGAAGGAAAATACTTCTGTATAAGCAAGTTAATAGAATGACAACATGAAGAAATTATAATATCCCTTTCTTCCTCTCGAAGCATTCTTTCATATTCGTTTTTAACAATTGTTGCCCCCATAGCTGTTTCTTCAACATCGTAAAAACCAAGCTTTTTAAGGGCATCCCTCATAGAATTAATTCCAACGCCATCATAATTCGCAACAAAAGACGGTGCCAAACTTACAATAACCGGCTCACCGCCTTGTAATAAAACCTTGACTTTTTCAGTTTCATCAACAATCTGCTTTGCATTCTGAGGACATACAACAAAGCACTGTCCGCATAAAATACACTCATTACCAATAATATGTGCCTGGTTTCCTGAAAAACGGATTGATTTAACAGGACAATGACGAATACATTTGTAACAGTTTTTGCAATTGGATTTTTTTAAAGTAAGACAATTTGGCATACTCGTCACTTCCCTTCATTTTTTATAACCGATAAAACTTTTTCCTCAAAGAAATCTCGGAAATTATCACGATTAACACCTGTATGTATTTCCTCATCTATTTGAACAGTAACCCCCAGACTGCTACATTCTCCAATACACAAGCTTCCCATAAGAATAACATCGTCCTGAAGGTTATTTTCTTCAATCGCCTTAGTAAATAGTTCAACAATCTCCTCAGAGCCCTTTATGTGACACGAACTACCTACACAAATTTGAATTAACATATTTTCACACCTTTGCTGCTATTTCATTCTCGAAAAATTCCTTGATATTTTCAGGTGTTACTGAATGGAGTTCCTCATCAACAGTTACACATACTCCCTGCTGGCATTTACCCAAACAAAAAGTACCTCCAAGTTCAACTTTATCACCAATATTATTTTCATTTATAAGTTGCTGAAGCTGTTCAACGACCTGGCGTGAACCCTTAATATGACATGAGCTACCAATACAAACTGTTACCTTCATTTTCTATCAATCCTTTCGTAATGAGGAGGACGATTTGACATATATCCACAATTCCCCCAATTCTAATTTGCATTATATCATAAACAATGTCAAAAATCAATGATATTTCGCAAATTTCATCATATTGACAAATATTTAACAAATTGTTTTGTGATATTTGTTAAAAAGTTATTTTTTAGTACATTTTTACCTATGTAATCATCCTGAAAAATAAACTTTTTTGAAAAAGATCCACAATATTTACTGAAAATATATGGTAGCACTGCTTTCACCTGTTATTTTTATGTACTTTATTTTTTCTTCATACTTTTCGTTTAAAAAGCACTTAATAAAATCACTGCATATTTTCTGTTTACACATTTCACAACTTAAATATTTATTATCCTTATCATTCGATTTCATCATTCTTCCGCAAATTCCACACACAAAATTAAACATATAAACCTCCTGTTTTAAAAACGCTTTTTAATACATATATTTAAACAGGTGATTTTATGCGAAAACTTCACATTTTTTTATTTAACGGAATAATACTTACTGCCTCTTCACTTGTGATGAGAACAATTGCATTATGGTTTAATTCATGGATATCCGAACGAATCGGTACTGAAGGTATGGGACTTTATACTTTGGTTATGTCGGTATATTCCCTTGCTGTAACTGTTGCGATTTTCGGAATGAGCCTTGCCTGTACACGCCTTGTTGCGGAAGAGAATGCCCTCTTAAACCATAAAGGAATAAAATATTCGGTAAGACAATGTGTTTGTTTTGGTATTTTTTTTGGTATACTTTCGGGGTCTTTGATATTTGTTTTTGCCAACTTTATAGGTACAAAAATATTACAAAATCCTCTTACAATAATTTCTCTCAGGGCATTTGGCGTATGCCTCCCTTTTTTATCAGTATCTGCAATATTAAACGGATATTTTACTGCAACAGGAAGAATAGCAAAAAGCTCTGCAGTACAGTTTGCAGAGCTCTTTACAAAAATTATTGCAACAACAATTTTTTTGAATATTATATTCCCAAAAACAATGGAATTTTCCTGCTTTTCCATAGTTCTTGCGGGAACTGTTGCAGAAACACTTTCCTGCCTTTATAACACTATAATATATATTGTCGATTCACGACGATATAAGAATAAAGGTAGCACAAAAGGCATAACAAAAAGGATTGTCAAAATCGCATTTCCCGTGGCATTAAGCTCCTGCCTAAAATCAGGACTTTCAACAATAAAACACATTTTAATACCTATTCAGCTGAAAAAGTCCGGGCTTTCCTCTGCACAGGCACTTTCAGGCTATGGAATAATACAAGGTATGGTTATGCCTGTCATAATGTTTCCATCTGCTATAATACTTTCATTTTCATCCTTAATACTGCCAGAATTTTCACAACTTTATGCAAAAAAAGCATCAGATAAAATAACCGCTTCAATCTCAAAAACTTTTAAAATAACCCTGCTTTTTTCCATAGGCATAACAGGAATTTTTATATATTATTCCGACTTTTTAGGACAATGGATATACAAAAGCACCCAGGCGGGTTATTTTATAAGGCTTGTTGCCCCCGTAACAGCCATAATGTATCTTGACTTTGTAACAGACAGCATTTTAAAAGGACTCAATCAACAAGTTGGTGTTGTAAAAATAAACATCATAGACACTGTTATGTGCATAATTCTTATATATCTTATCCTTCCTGCATATTCAACCGCAGGCTACATATTCGTAATATTTGTAAGCGAAATAATAAACGGTGTTTTAAGTGTATCCATGCTGATAAGAACTGCAGATTTTGACTTTAAATTCATAAACTGGGTTTTAAAGCCTGTTGTTGCAGTTTTTTCAAGTGGTATATGTGTACACCTTATAAAAATAACAAACCCCTTTGTTTCCGCAGGGGTCTTTACCTTTTCGTATCTTTTATTTTTAAGCGCTTTAAATTGTATACGAGAAGTATAACATTCAACGTAATACAGGCTGAATCTGTTCCCCTTTTAACGCCAGCTTTACCGTAGGCACCAAAATATTCAGCTTTGCCACAAGTGAATTTGGTTTTTTCACAGAATCATCCTGTTCAAATGGCACAAAATAAAAATTTTTACAATTTAAAAGCATACCAATATTTTTTGCACTGCCCGAAAGCCCATCGTTTGTGGATACAGCAACAACTATGGGCTTTTTATTACGCACAGTGGCCTTTACTGCCATAGTAACCGCCGTATCGTTAACGCCATTTGCAAGCTTACCCAAAGTATTACCTGTACATGGTGCTACAACAAGCACATCCAACAGGTTTTTGGGTCCTATAACCTCTGTTTCTGTTATTGAGTGCATAACATTTTTGCCACATATTTCTTCAGCTTTTTTTATAAAACTTTCTGCCGTTCCAAAACGCGTATCTGTATAATATACATTTTCAGACATTATGGGAAAAATATCGGCCCCCTCTTCCCTTATCTGTTGCATTATATCAAAGGACTTTGCCAAGGTACAGTATGACCCTGTCAAGGCATAGCCAATTTTAACACCATCAAGTTCCATCCTCAATACCTCCCAGTATATCCATTATAACATCAAACAAAATTTTACCTGCGGTTTTTGGTGCTACTTTACCGGGAAGTCCTGATGCAACAATCACCTTTCTTCCCAACTTTTCGGCAGCTTCCATATCTATTCCGTATGGTTTGCTGGCAAGCTCAATGAAAAGCGCATCTTTCTTGGCAGTGGATAAAACCCTGCCGTCAAGTATAGGTTTTGGTACGGTATTGAATATAATATCAAACTTCCCTAAATCTTCTACTATATTGGTGTTTTTTGTTTCAAATCCCATAGTTTCTGCAAGGGAAAGGTCTTTTATATTTCGGGCATATACAGTTACCGATGCCCCCATATTCTTTAGCATATTTGCCAATATTTTACCTATCCTTCCATAACCAAAAATGCAACAACAAGAGTCATTTATAGTAATATCCGTATTTTCCACAGCAACAGAAAGTGCGCCCTCAGCGGTTGGCAAAGCGTTTTTCATCTGAAATCTTTCTACCTTACCATAATCATATATACCATCATACATACCACCCAGAATAATCTGACTTTCACTTAAAATGTCAAAAACATCCTGAAGAAGAACTATCCTTTCGCAATTCAAATATACCCCGTCTTTCGTTACGGGAATTGGAAGTATCACCACATCATATTTTTTTATTTCATCAATATCCTGAATATCATTGTGAAATAAACCAAAACTGCTAACACCAAGTCCTTTTTCCTTCATATATTCATACATATACCTCTGCCGTTTATCTCCACCGCAAATAAGTATACTTTTATAATACATCATACATATCAACCTCAATACATTATATTTAAACAAATGAAGAAAGGTGATTACAAAAAAAGAGATGTGAAATTCACATCTCTCCTAAAATCAATTATTCAATTTATTACGAAAATATTTAAGTATATCCTTTCGGGTAACAATGCCTATAAAAACATTATTATCATCCGTTACAGGAACAAAATTTTGTGCTATTGCCATATCCATAATATCGTCCATAGATGCATTTGCATTAACAGGCAAAACCTCTGTCCTTCTTGGAATATCCTTTACAGATATGCTTTGTGCCGCCTGAAAATTCATATCATACTTTTCTTTAACAATTCGCAATACATCCCCTTCCGCAATAGTACCAACGTACTGCCCATCACCATTTATAATTGGTATTGCGGTATATTTGTGATATTCCAGCTTTTCCATAAGCTGACGCAAATTGGAATCCTCTCCAATATTTGCAACCTGGTTTTTAGGGGTAAGAAAATACAAAATATTCATTTAAACCCCACCTTTCTTACTTAATTATCTTTAATATAACACAAATACAAATTAATGTTGTAAACAATATGTTAAAAAGCTATCCCTTATATTTTTTCCTGGTTGCCATTCCTCCGCGAAGATGCCTCTCCGATTTATTTTCATCAAGTATAATCCTCACATCCCTTGCAAGCGCGGGATTAATTCTTTTCAATCTTTCCGTAACATCTTTATGTACAGTAGATTTCGAAACACCAAAGTGTTTTGCCGCAGCCCTTACGGTGGCTTTTTTATCTATAATGTAATGACCTATGTTAATTGTTCTTTCTTCAATATCCATAGTCAGTATGCCCTCCGTATTTATTCATATTCTATTTGATTATATGAATAAATACTATGGTTAATTACAAATAAAAAATGTTTATAAATATTTATATGTCATTTAATTTATCCCGCCAATGCCATAAGTCTGCAAAAAATTATACTTATTGTTTTTCCTTATATAGTTTTGCATGAATAAAGAGGCACGGTAAACCGTGCCCCTTGTTTGTGCAATATATTATTTAAACATATTGTAGAAAATCTGTGCAAGTTCAGCTCTTGTAGCAGTACCATTTGGATCAAAAACGTTGTTCTCTTTTCCGTTAACAATGCCATTCTTCGCAGCATATGCTACCGCTGTTTTTGCCCATTCTGAAACGTTATCGCTATCAGCAAAACTTAATTCTGCTACTTCTTCAGTTACCTTATTAATTGACTTTAAGTAGTTGTAAATCAAAGTAACCATTTCTTCTCTTGTAATTTCTTTTTCAGGAGCAAACATATTGTCGCCAACACCGTTTGAAATTCCAAGCTGTTTTGCTGCTGCAAGATATCCTGTGTACCAAGTATCACCACAATCAGCGAAATTATCGCCTGTCATTTCTTCTATTTCATAAGCTCTGCAAAGCATTGTTATAAATTGTGCTCTTGTAACCTTGCCATATGGAGCATATTCAGTATCAGAAACACCCTTTGTGATGCCATTCATATATACAAACATAACTGCATCGTAGAACCAATCATCTTTATTAACATCAATAAATGGATTCTTTACAGCCCATTTTGCATAAAGTGTAAAGGATTTAGTTACCTTCTGTGAGAAGTCGTACTTGTTAGTTAGTTCTTTATCTGTGTACCAACCATCAAATACAAATCCGTCTTTTGTTGGATTTGCAGGTGCTACAAGAACATCGCCATATACAACTTTAGCACTTGCAACTGCGCTACCGCCATTTGTTTCAAACTTAATTGTTAACATGCTTGTAGCTGATCCACCGCCGCCGTTGGAGCCGCCTGAGCTTGTCTTCGTGTATCCGCACAATGTGCATGTTTTGCCGCTGAAACTGTGTGTTTCTGTACCTGTATATCCGCAAATTAAGCAGTTAACAGTATGGTTGGTTGCATCAAGCTGTTCATAGCTGCGTTCATGTTCAACTGGCTTTGCATATCCGCAGATTGAACATTTAATCGCATGGTTGTCTGCATCAAGCTGTTCACATACGCTGTAATCACAGGTTAATGCTTTAACAATCTGAAGT
>JAZSRE010000167.1:0-5697 GCA_045538345.1 Clostridia bacterium | reverse complement strand
AAAGCGATGAGGAAACTGAAAAAACTGTAAAAGGCTTATTGATTACGGTTTAAAGGGAATTGAAGTTTTTTATTCAGGGTATGATAAACGTACGGAATTTCTTGCCCACCAAATCAGTGAAAAATACAATTTATTAAAAAGCGGCGGAACCGATTTTCACGGTACACGCCGACCTGGTGTTTATCTTGGAACAGGAAGAGGGAATTTATGTGTTCCTTATGAATTTTTAGTTGATATTAAAAAGATGATTTGATAAATTTGTTATTGTTCCGGCACCCATTGTAAGTACAATGTCGCCTGGTTTTACGTTTTCTTTTAAATGCTCGGATATTTCAGTAAATTCTGAAATATAGCGGGCATTTTTTATTTTGTTTGAAATTGCTTCAGATGTTATGCCAACAGTGTTTTTTTCTCTTGCAGCATATATATCTGTAATAATTACATGGTCGTATTTTGATAATACGTCAATAAAATCATTTAAAAGAGCCTTTGTTCTTGTATAGGTATGAGGTTGAAATACTACCCATATATCGTTGTGTTCCATTTTAGACGCAGTATCGAATGTTGCAGCTATTTCGGTTGGATGATGTGCATAGTCATCATATACTTTTGCACCATTTATTTCACCTTTGTATTCAAAACGTCTTTTTGTTCCTGAAAATTTTTCTATGCCTTTTATAATACTGTCAACCGGAACATTCATTTTGTGTGCTGCTGCAAATACGGCTGTTGCATTTGAAACATTATGTTTTCCGCCAACAGATAGATGAAGAGTAGCTAATTTTTCACTATTTTTTATTACATCAAAAATTCCGCAACCGTTTTCATCAAATTTTAAATTCTTATATGAATAATCACCATTTTGTCCATATTTGATAATTTGACATTTAACATTATCGAGACTATCCATTACATTTTTGTCATCTGAATTTACAATTACAAAACCATTTTCAGGTACTTTAAGCATAAATTTATTAAATGAGTTTTTTATTTGCTCAATACCACTGAAATAATCAAGATGGTCTTCTTCAATATTGAGAATTAGGGCTGCATATGGATTGAATTTTAGAAAACTGTCTACATATTCGCAACCTTCAAAAACGAGATATTTTTCTTTACCAATTCTATAATTTCCGCCTATAACATCTAAAACGCCACCTACGAGAATTGTGGGGTCTTCCTGGGCTTCAAGAAGTACACAAGAAAGCATAGAGGTTGTAGTTGTTTTTCCGTGAGTTCCGCTAATTGAAACAGGCATATTATAATCAAGCATAATTTCACCAAGAAAATCAGCACGTTCTAATGTTTTAATACTTTTATTTTTTGCTTCACACAATTCTGGATTATCATTTTTGACTGCGGCGGTATATACAACAAGATCGGGGTTTTCAATGTTTTCGGAACAGTTTGGCCCGATATTTATAATTGCACCGCTTTTTTTTAGGGTATTTGTAATTTCTGTTTCAGTCCAGTCAGAACCGGTAACTTTTATGCCTTTTGATAATAATATATGAGCAAGTGCACTCATACTGATTCCGCCAATGCCGATAAAGTGCACATGTTTAACTTTATTAAGTTCCATCAAAAAAACATCTCCCTCAGAACATTTTATAATTTTCTCTTTTTTTATTATATAACATATTTTACATAAAAGTCAAAATATTTATGGATTTTTTTAAAAAAATGTTGTAAAATATATATATCAGCAAAACAACATAGTGTAAAAGGTGGTTTTTATGGAGATAACGGATATCAAAATAAGAAAAATTAATGCCGAAGGTAAAATGAAAGCAATAGTTTCAGTAACTTTTGATGATATGTTTGTGGTTCATGATATTAAAATTATTGAAAGCACAGACAAGCTTTTTGTTGCAATGCCAAGCAGGAAAACGGTTGATGGTGAATACCGTGATATAGCACATCCCATAAACGCAAATATGAGAAACATTCTTCAAACTGAAATAATTGCAAAATACGAAGAGGTAAAAAAAGCTGATATATAAAAATTATGGGGCAACTATACTGTTCCCCGTTTACATACTGAGTATGGAGGGTAAAAAATGTCTTTAAAGATAATCTATGGAACTGTTAACAGTGGTAAAACTGAAAAATGTTTTGAATATATTAAAAATATCATAGATACAACTGACGAAAAGGTTTTTTACATAGTTCCCGACCAATATTCTCTTGAGGCGGAAAGAACAGTTTCTAAAAGATTTTCTAAAATAGCATTAGACCGTATTGAAGTTACTAACCCTGATCGTCTTGCTAAGAGGGTTTTTTCAACAGTAGGTCCTATAATGTGTGATTTTCTTGATGACAATGCGAAGCTTATGATAATAGAAAAAGCAATTATTAAAGTTTCGGGAAAATTAACATATTTTATAAAAAACACTCAGTTTGATGGATTTTCATCTGTTGTTTTAGATATAATAAAGCAATTTAAAGCAAATTGTATTGATTGTGAAACTTTAAAGCAAATTGCAGAAAATTCATCTAATTTGAATTTTAAATATAAACTTTATGATTTGTATTTGATTTATAAAGAATACGAAAGTTTTTTTGATTTTCCCTATGCTGATTCTGATGCGAATATGAGTTTGCTTGCCGAAAAAATTTTGGAGCATAATTTATTTTGCGATACACATTTTATTTTTGACAATTTTATGACTTTTTCAAAACAACAATTGTTAGTTGTTTCTGCACTGATTAAAAATTCACCAAGTGTTGTTTTTGCGATGACAACTGACAATCTGTTGCCTGAAAACAGATTTAATCTTTTTTACAAAGCTCAAAAAACAATCCAGCAGTTATATAATATTGCTTACGAAAATAATGTTGAAGTTTTGCCAAATACATATTTGAATTCGAGTTATTTTAACAAAGACGAAATTAAGTTTTTGTGTACTAATTATTTTGCTGAAAACAAAGATAAGTATTCCGAAAAAACAAAGTCGGTTTTTTTGTGTAAAAGTAGTGATTATAACGGTGAGGTTGAACAAGTTGCACATGAAATAAGCAGGCTTGTAAGAGAAGAAAATTACAGGTATAAAGATTTTGCGGTTATATACAGAAATTCAGATTCATATAACTCTATTCTGCGAAATTGCTTTGAACGTTATGGTATATTTTATAATATAACAGAGCCTAAATTTGCAAACGGAAGTTTTGTATATAAAGCAATGATGTCTGTTTTTAATGTTGTAATAAATAAATGTTCATTTGAATCGGTTTTTGATTTTGTTTACAGTTGTTTATGTAACATTGATGAAGATAGTAAATTTTTGTTGGAAAATTATGTTCTCGAGGTTGGTAACCGTGAACAATTATGGACCCAGGATAAACCAATTACCTTTAAGGGTAGTTTTTCTGATGATGAAATTGAGAAAATAACAAAAGCACTATTATATGTGCGTGAATGTTTTAAATCTTTTTCTGCTAATTTTAGCGGAAGAAAAAATGTTGAAGATATAATAAACGCTTATAATGATTTTCTTGAATTTACTAATGCAGAAGAAAACATCACTAAAATTGCAAAATCATATATTCTTGAAGGTGAAAGAGAAAAGTCGCAGGAAATTGTTTTTGTATATAACCATATTATAAATTCTTTTAATCAAATGAAATTGTATTTTGGTGATACATTGATTACCTTTGAGAAATTCTTTAGGGTTTTAAATTCATCTTTGTCAAATATTGAAATAGATGTTTTACCTTCAGGAACGGATGATGTAATGGTTACCACAATTGATAGATTTCAGGCCTTAAAAGCCAAGGTTGTTTTTGTTATGGGAACACTTGATGGTGTAATACCATGTGGTTACGTTAACGAGGGTTTACTAAAAAGTGAAGAACTTAAAATATTGGGTATTGATGAAGATACAATACAAAAACACTGTGACGAAAATTATACTTTATACAGAGTGTTTTCAAGTGCAACAGATAAACTGTATATTTCCTACCCTCTGGCAAATAATGAAGGCCAGGGGCTCACTTGTTCTGTTGTGGTTAAGAATATAAAAGAGATTTTTCCTGAAATTTCCGAAATTCAAAACATTTATGAAAAATTAAATAAATTAGAAGAGGTAGAGGGGATAATTCCAACATTTAATAAACTCATAAAAAACAAAGATGATGATTTTTGGAATGTTGTTTTGAAATGGTATAAAGAAAACAAACCTGAACTTTATAAAATAATAGAAAATGCCAAATCATATACTAACCTTTCGCCCAAATTAAAATATGATATAGCAAATAAAATATATGGTAAAGAGATTAAATCAAGTATATCAAGAGTAGAAAAATACAATCAATGTCAGTTTGCTTATTTTATTCGATATGGGCTTAATGTTGATATCAGAAAAGAATTTAAACTTCAGGCAAGTGATTATGGTACATATATGCATGAAATAATTGAAAAATTTTCTTTGTTTGCTGTGGAAAAAGGTTGGGAAAACATAACAAAAGATATTTGTAATGTGCAGGCAAAAGAAATTACTAACAGAGTGTTGGACGAGTACCTAAGTGATTTTTATAAAGAGTCAAAAAGTCAACAATTTTTATTTAATAAAATTGTATCTACTATGGAAACTGTTTTGTGGAATATTACTTGTTTTTACCAGCAAAGCGGTTATGTTTCCATAGGTCATGAAATATGTTTTGATGAAGAGTCTGATTTAAAGCCTATATTGGTAAAGCTTTCTAACGGAACAGTTGTTACATTAAGAGGTAAAATAGACCGTGCGGACGTAAGACGAACAGAAAATGGCGATTTTATAAGTATTGTTGACTATAAATCAAGTACAAAAGATATTGATTTTGGTAAAATTTTATGCGGAATACAAATTCAATTACCTGTTTATCTTGATGCAGTTTGTAAGGGCCTTGGTAAAGAAGGAGAAAATATTTTGCCGGCGGCGATGCTTTATTATCACATTGATGACCCAATTATAAATGGTGATGCAGATATGACCGATGAAGATATAGCAGAAGAAGTAAAAAAAGAATTAAAAATGAAGGGTGTTATATACGAGTCCGAAGATATTCCATCAATCTTTGTTGCTAAAAAGAGTATTACTATGGCACAAATTAACAAAATGTGTGAAACAGCATATAATCAGTTGAAAAAAGCATTGGAGGGTATTGTTGACGGTAATATAGAAATTAACCCTGTTTCCAATGGGTCTTCAACTGCGTGCGATTTTTGCCCTTATGGCAATATATGTAATTTTGACCCTGAATTTAGCAATAACAAGTACAGAAAGTATAAAAAAATAAAGATGGAGGAGTTTTTTGATTATGTCAACGAAGTGGACAACTGAACAACAGTGTGCAATTGATGTACGTAATTGTAACACGCTTGTTTCTGCAGCTGCAGGTTCCGGAAAAACTGCAGTTTTAGTAGAACGTGTTATTGATATGATTACAGATGAAACAAACCCTGTATATATAAATGAACTTCTCATAGCTACATTTACTAATGCGGCTGCATCTGAAATGAAGGAAAGAATATATAAATCTTTGCAGGATAAGATAAACAAAGAACCACAAAATTCTTTTTTTAGAGAACAACTTGTTCTTTTAGGACAAGCCCAGATATCTACAATACATTCTTTTTGTACAAATTTAATCAGAGAAAATTTTCACCTTCTGGATATACGTGCAGATTTTGAAATTGGTGATGAAATTAAAATTTCT
>JAZSRE010000064.1:0-3721 GCA_045538345.1 Clostridia bacterium | reverse complement strand
TTCTTTATTTGCATAAATGGTGCATTTAAAAGAATTATAATTAAAATTATAAGAATAAATAAAATCAAAAATAAACGTCTTTTAATTCTATTTATCAAAGCACGTTTTTTGTAATTTTTTAATTTAACTATTTTACCATCTTTTGTTTGTTTATTTATGTATTCCATCTGTTCCTCCATTAAGATACATATGAAATTTTTGCACCCATTTTATTAAGATTTTCTACAAAATTCTCATAGCCACGTTCAAGAAACTCAATTCCATCAACAACACTTACTCCATCAGCTCCCAAACTTGCAATAATTAGACCAGCAGCACCTCGTAAATCTGATGCAAAAACATTTGCCCCGTATAATTTATCTACCCCTCTAATAACAGCATTTCTTTCCATAATGCATATATCCGCACCCATTTTGTTTAACTCTATTATATGTTTAAACCTGTTTTCAAATAAATTTTCACAAATAATACTTGTTCCCTGCGCTTTAGATAACAACGGGGTTATAACCGACTGAACATCTGTTGGAAAACCTGGGTAAGGCATTGTTCTTATAATATCAATAGGTTTTATAATTTTATTTGGTTTAATAAGAATATTATTTTTGTCAAATTCAAGTATAAATCCACACCTGCTTAATACATCTATAACTGAAAGTATGTCGTCAGTATGTGTTTCTGTAATTAATATTTCACTATTAGTCATTGCAGCAGCTATCAGATATGTTGATGTTACAATTCTGTCAGGCATAACATTGTATGTAGAGCCTTTTAAAGATTTAACACCTTTTATTTCAATAGTATCTGTTCCACTACCTTGTATTTCTGCACCTAAAGAATTTAAAAAATTTTGCAAATCAATTATTTCGGGTTCTTTTGCGGCGTTGTGAATAACAGTTTTTCCTTTGCATTTGCATGAAAGAATCATTATATTTTCAGTTGCACCAACACTTGGAAAATCAAGATATATATCATCACCAACTATGTCACTACAATAACATTCATAATATCCATAGCGTTCGCTGATTTTAACTCCTAATTTTTCAAAAGCTTTTAAATGTAAATCAATTGGTCTTGCGCCCAATTCACAACCACCAGGAAGTGTTGTTTTCACATAACCGTATTTATTTAACAATGCACCCATAAATAAAACAGATGAACGCATTTTTTGAATTAAACTGTCAGGAAGTACTCCTTTAAACTCATTATTGCCAAAAACAATTAATTTACCGTTTTCAAATTCAATATTATGTCCTAAATATTTTATTAAATTAACAGTATTTCTAACATCTGATAAATTAGGACAGTTGTTTATTTCACATTTATCTTCCGCCAAAATAGAAGCTGCCATAATTGGCAAAACGGCATTTTTTGCACCATGAATTTTTACCATACCATTCAAATGAGCGTTGCCGTTAACCTTAATTTTTTTCATATAAATACCCCCACAACACTTATAATTTATAATATGCCATTATAAATGTTGTGGTGATTTTTTATAGACCTGTATCAGATAGAATATCGTCTGTTATATTGTTTGAATCATTATAGTTATCACCTGTATTATCCAAACTTTCAGTATCTTCGGTTTGGGAGTCGGGATCCTTATGAACATCACATACATCAACTATGTCAAAATTTTCATCATAGTCGGGTTCTATAATTAAGTCTTCTGGGCAAAATTCAGATGCTAACAAACCACTTGCAGAACATATTTTGGCATCAAAATTTGCTATTTTACTTTCATCTACATATATAGAAACGTAATTAAATGACTTAGATGGTAAATTCTTTACCTCATGAACTTCACTCATAACCTTTTTCCATAATGGTATTGTAGGATTAGCCCCATAAAAACTTAGCGAAGATGGTATGTCATAACCAACCCATACAGCTGCACAATAATATGGTGTATAACCAACAAACCAACGGTCTTTATCGTCGTCAGTAGTACCTGTTTTACCAGCAATTGTATATTTTGAATTAAACCTTGCAGGAGTACCTGTTCCTACATCACATACTGATTTTAACAAACCGTTTATTGTACGGGCTGTTGATGTTTTCATAGCAACATTGGTTTTAGTTTTTTTGGTTAAAATTACATTTCCGTTACCATCATATACCTTTGTATAAGTTATAGGTGTATTGTAAACACCATCGTTAGCAAAAGCACAATATGCAGCGGTAAGCTCCATGTTTGAAATACCCTTAGTTAAACCACCAAGAGCTAAAGAAGCAAGTGATTTATCATCAGGAATTAATGAGGTTACGCCAAGTTTTTGTGTAAGGAATTTGTACGATTCTTCAACTCCAAGCTCTTGTAAAACCTGAACAGGAACAGTGTTTATTGATAAATCAATAGCATATTTTATACTTACATTTCCCTTAAAACCGCTATAATGATTTTTAGGAGACCACCCTGCTATTGTAATTTCTTTATCTTTATACACACTATCTGGTTTTATTATTCCTTTTTCAAAAGCTGGAGCATAAACAGAAATAGGTTTAATTGTAGAACCAGGTTGTCTTAAGGTACCGGTAGCTCTGTTAAGTGTTAAAGTTCCTTCTTTTTCACCAAAACCACCTACCAAAGCCTTTACTTCACCTGTATATGGGTCCATTACGCACATTGACGCTTGCGGAACACCTTTATTACCTGCTTTAAGATTTTCAGGGTTGGAAAATACTTTGTCAACAACTTTTTGAATATCCGGGTCAACAGTAGAATATATTTTCAAACCACCTGAATACAACATTTTTGTTGCAACTGATTCTGTATAGCCATATTCATCCTGCAAGTCATTTATAACTTCTCTAATTATTTCATCAACAAAATATGATTGTTTGCTCATTGATGAGGAATTTGCATTTGCTGTAAACTTTAATTCCTCCTCTAACGCATCTTCATATTCTTCTTTTGTTATAAATTCAAGGTCATACATTTTTTTAAGTACAAGTTTTTGCTTTTCTTTATTGTTTTCGGGATGAAGTAAAGGGTCATACTGTGTAGGGTATTGAGTAATACCAACCAACGCGGCACCTTCAGCAATAGATAGTTCTGAAACATCCTTATCAAAGTAAAACATTGTAGCACTTCTAAGTCCGTTACAGCCTTGACTTAAGTATATTGAATTTAAGTACAATTCAAGTATTTCATCTTTTGAAAGTTTCTTTTCCAACTGTATTGCACGTAACATTTCCTGCAACTTACGTGTAACATTTTTTTCTGAGTCACCTGTAAGATTTTTAACCAACTGTTGAGTAATTGTACTTCCGCCACGTGAAGTGCTGTTTTTTAAGAAATAATTAAATGCCGCCTTAAATGTACTTTTAAAATCCACTCCTGAATGAGAATAAAATCTTTCATCCTCAATTGCGACAGCGGCAAGTTGAACATGCCTTGGTATTTCATCCAAATCAGCCCATACGCGATTTTCGTCAGCGTATAATCTTTCATATTCAACATATTCTCCGGTTTCGGAATCTATACAATATACATAAGACGAAAGATCTAGATTATATTCATCAATATTAAGTGACTTTGTTGTATCAATAATTCCAGAAAAAACGCCTATAACCAATCCTGTCAAAACTAAAACACCAATTAGAATAATTGATAAAAAAACTTTCAGAAATGTATTTAAAGGTTTTTTCATATAAATCCTCTTTTCTTTAAAAGTAATACATACTAACAAACGTTATAATAATCATCAATAATATCAAA
>JAZSRE010000019.1:0-4150 GCA_045538345.1 Clostridia bacterium | reverse complement strand
GCTCGTTCTGGAAACCTTTTTCAGCATAGAATTCCTGTTCACCTGCTGTAAAAACGAATTCGTTTCCACAATCTTTGCATACTAATGTCTTGTCTTCGTACATAACCTTTTACCTCACTTTAAAAAATTTCTTTAATGCTTAGGTTAGAAGCATTATTATCAAAAGCATTTCTGCTATTTACCTGTTTTGTTTAAATCAATAAGCTTTTTCTTAATTCTTTGAAGTGCATTATCTATTGATTTTAACGATTTGTCAACTGTTTCGGAAATTTCCATATACGACAAACCTTCCAGATATAGTTCTAAAACCTGGTTTTCAAAACCGCTTAGTTTTTTTGAAATATCATTTTTGATTTCTCTTAAGCTTTCATCAATGATATAAAGTTCTTCCGGATTGGAAATTGACTTTTGCTGAATCAGGTTAATAAAGGTAGCACCTGAATCTTCATCAAAAACCGGAGCATTCATTGAAACAGAGCCGTTTAGCGGAATGTGTTTGTTTCTGTTTGCCGTTCGTATTGCAGTGAGGATTTGCCTTGTAATACATACATCCGCAAATGTTTTAAAGGTGATGTTTTTTTGGGGATTAAAATCCCTTACAGCTTTGTAAAGACCTATCATACCCTCCTGGACGATGTCGTCATTATCGGCACCGATAAGGTAGTATGTCCTTGCTTTGCTTTTAACATAGTTTTTATATCGTTGTAAAATAGTCTCTTCAGCCTGGCGGTCGCCATTTACTGACATAAAAACAAGTTGTTCATCACAAAGAGTATTCAAGTTTTTGTCCATAGCATACTCCTTCAATTTTACTCTACTTTAAATAATATATATTTTGTAACAATTTGTCAAGGCTATTATTTAATTTGCAGTAAAATTTGTGAGATGTACCAAAAAAGGGTAAGGTTTTTTGGTCAATATAGTGTTACTGAACTTTGTTATATGTGATTTTTAATTTTTTAAAATAATATGTAAAAAGTGATTGATAATTTTTAATGGAAGTAGTATAATTAAATTGTGTAAGGTTTTTTATACCAAACGATAATATTCGGAGGAACAATAATATGACAGTTTCGGAAATTAAAAAGCAATTTTTAGAAATATACGGCGGTAGCGAAGAGGGGTTACGGGTATTTGCCTCACCCGGCAGAGTTAACCTTATTGGTGAGCATACTGACTATAACGGAGGGTATGTTTTTCCTGCTGCACTTAAATTCAGAACTACAATAGTTTTGCGACCAAACGGAGAAAACGTTGTAAGGCTTGCTGCAACTGACCTTCCTGACAGAGTAACTGTTGAGTTTGATAAACTTGAAGAATATAAGGATATTTTCTGGGGTGATTATCAGGCAGGTATTATAAGTGAAATGTTAAAGGACGGTTATGATATTGTAGGTTGTGATATGCTTTATGATGACACTACACCTCATGGGGGAGGACTTTCATCATCTGCAGCTATTGAGGTTTCAACTGCTTTGGCATTTGCTACACTACATAACGAAAAGAACGGCATAAATGAGCCTGTTGATATGGTTGAAATGGCAAAAATCGGTCAGCGTGCGGAAAATATTTATGTTGGTGTTAATTGCGGTATTATGGACCAGTTTGCCTCTGCTATGGGTAAGGAAGACCACGCAATATTTTTGCAGTGTCAGACTTTGGATTACAAGCATGTTCCTGTTGTTTTGGAGGGTAAAAAGCTTGTTGTTTCAAATACTAAGAAAAAGCATTCACTAGGTGCATCAAAATATAATGAAAGACGCAGTCAGTGTGAAGAGGCTTTTGCAATTTTAAAAACTGTTATGCCTGAAAAAAATTGTCTTGGTGAAATTTCAGTCGAGGAATTTGAACAGCACAAGGCAGTACTTACTGACGATATTTTGCTAAGACGTGCAAGACACGTTATTACCGAAGACGACCGAGTGCTTAAGTCTATTGATGCACTTAAGGCAGGGGATATTAAAAAATTTGGTGAGTATATGAATGGGTCTCATGATTCTTTACGTGATGACTACGAGGTAACAGGCTTAGAACTTGATACAATGGTGGAGGAAGCGCGTAAAATTGAAGGTGTGCTTGGCTCCCGTATGACAGGCGGTGGCTTTGGTGGATGTACCGTTAGCATTGTAGAGGATTGGGCAGTTGATAATTTTATTGCAGAGGTTGGCAAAAACTACGAGGCAAAAACAGGCTTGAAGCCGGAATTTTATGTTACTGAAATTGGTAACGGCGGTTGTGAAATTAAATAATTAATTCACGGAGGCGAATGGGTTGGAATATATTAAATCGTTAATTCTCGGAATTATTGAAGGTATTACGGAATGGTTGCCTATAAGTTCAACAGGTCATATGATTTTGTTTAACGAAATTGTGGGCAGTGAAGGATCTTTTTTGGAAACTCAGCTTTACCTTTATGTTATTCAGCTTGGCGCAATACTTGCGGTTGTAACTTTGTTTTTTAACAAGCTTAATCCGTTTTCAAACAAAAAAACTGCTAAGGGAAAAAATGATACATGGCAAATGTGGTTTAAGGTTGTTGTTGCCTGTATACCTGCGGGTATTCTTGGACTTTTGTTTAACGACCTTATGGAAGCTTTCGAAAACTGGATGGTGGTTTCTGCAACCCTTATTATTTATGGAATTGCCTTTATTGTTGTTGAAAAAATAAATAAAAAGACAACCATTAAGTCAATTTATGAAATGCCTTATAAAACTGCACTTGCAATAGGTACTTTTCAGGTGCTTTCCATTGTGCCCGGAACGTCCCGTTCCGGTTCTACAATTTTGGGTGGTATGCTTACAGGGTGTTCAAGGTCTGTTTCGGCGGAATTTTCTTTTTTTCTTGCAATTCCCGTTATGTTTGGCATAAGCCTTATTAAAATTGTAACATTTGATGGGGTTTTAAACAGCTACAACCTTATTTTGCTTGGAATTGGGTTGGTTGTTTCTTACATTGTTTCTTTGCTTTCTATTAAGTTTTTGATGAATTTTGTGAAGAAACACAGTTTTTCGGGCTTTGGGTGGTACAGAATTGCTCTTGGCTTATTGGTAATTGGCTATTTTTTGGTGAAATAATATTGACAAATCAATAAAAAATGATATAATATTTATAATGACTGTGATGAAGACAGTAGCTGTCAGGGTAGCGTTTTAAGAGAGAAAGTGTCGTGGCTGGAAGCACTTTTACGCGAATGGCGGTGAATACCACTTCGGAGTTGCGTGCTGAAAATTGCAGTAGGCATTGCCGTGAGCCTGCGTTAATGGTAAATTAAGTGATGGTTTTTATCATAATTAGGGTGGAACCGTGCAAATTTTAATTTTGCACCCCTATTTTGAGTTATGCTCAAAGTAGGGGTGTTTTGTATTTTTATAGGAGGCTTTGATAAAATGAACGAACTTCAAACACTAAGACATTCTGCATCACACATTCTTGCACAGGCTGTAAAAAGACTTTATCCTGATGTTAAGCTTGCTATTGGTCCTGCTATTGATTCAGGCTTTTACTATGACTTTGACACCGAAAATGGCTTTACTCCTGATGATTTGGATAAAATTGAAGCAGAAATGAAGAAGATTGTTAAGGAAAATCTTAAAATTGAAAGGTTTGAACTGCCAAAGTCAGAGGCTTTGGAACTTATGAAGGATGAACCTTACAAGGTTGAGCTTATAAACGACTTGCCTGAAGGTGAGGTTATTTCATTCTACAAGCAGGGTGAATTTACCGACCTTTGTGCAGGCCCTCACGTTAACTACACAAGTAAGGTTAAGGCCTACAAGCTTTTGAGTGCAACAGGTGCTTACTGGAGAGGCGATGAAAAAAACAAGATGCTTACCCGTATTTACGGTACTGCTTTTGAAAATAAAGAACTGCTTAACCAACATCTTGAACAACTTGAAGAAGCTAAAAAACGTGACCACAATAAATTGGGCAGAGAACTTGGCTTGTTTACTACTGTTGATTCTATCGGTCAGGGTCTTCCTGTTATATTGCCTAAGGGGTCAAGAATTATACAGACTTTGCAGAGATTTGTAGAAGATGAGGAACAAAAACGCGGTTGGCAGCTTACAAAAACTCCTTTAATGGCTAAAAGTGATTTGTACAAAATTTCAGGTCATTGGGACCACTACAAAGACGGTATGTTTGTAATGG
>JAZSRE010000105.1:0-1595 GCA_045538345.1 Clostridia bacterium | reverse complement strand
GCCAAAAAATTATTTTCCGGATGATGACGATACAAAAGACCCTATGGTATCATGGAGAAGCAGTGCAAATCTATTATATTCTAACTGGCTTAACTATTTTGTATATCAGGTTACACCTTACAATATTGATGAAATTGAGTAATAAATTTATTTAATGATTGGTAATGTGGTTAATTGACATTGAATGTATAATATGATATAATTTTGGGATAAAGGTAAAATACCTTTATCTCAATTTTTTTGTGGATTTTACATACAGGAGGAAGAAAAATGGGTTTGACATTAACAGAAAAAATTCTTAAAGCCCACGTTGTTGATGGTGAATTTGTAAAAGGTCAGGAAATAGGTATAAAAATTGACCAGACATTAACTCAGGATGCAACAGGTACAATGGCTTATCTTGAGTTTGAAGCAATGGGTATTCCACGTGTTAAAACAGAACGTTCTGTTGCATACATTGACCATAACACTTTGCAAAACGGTTTTATGAATATGGATGACCATAGATTTATAGGCTCTGTTGCCAAAAAACATGGAGTATATTTCAGCAGACCTGGTAACGGTATCTGCCACCAGGTACATCTTGAAAGATTTGGTGTACCGGGCAAAACTTTAATAGGTTCAGACAGCCATACACCTACCGGTGGAGGTATTGGTATGATTGCTATCGGTGCAGGAGGTCTTGATGTTGCTGTTGCGATGGGTGGCGGTGCTTATTACATTACATACCCTAAAATTGTAAAGGTTAACCTTACAGGTAAGCTTAATTCTTGGTGCGCCGCAAAAGATGTTATTTTAGAGGTCTTAAAGAGACTTTCTGTTAAAGGTGGCGTAGGTAAGGTTATAGAATATTGTGGTGATGGTGTAGCTACACTTTCTGTTCCTGAACGTGCTACAATTACAAATATGGGTGCGGAACTTGGTGCCACAACATCAATATTTCCGTCTGATGAGATTACAAGAGAGTTTTTAAAAGCACAGAAAAGAGAAGAGGTATGGGTGCCACTATGTGCTGATGAAGATGCAGTTTATGACGAATTTGTAGATATTAATCTGTCTGAAATTGAGCCTTTGGCTGCTTGCCCTCATTCTCCTGATAATGTTAAAAGTATTCGTGAAATCGGTAATATGAAAATAGATCAGGTTTGTATAGGTTCTTGTACAAACAGTTCACTTTTGGATATGCTTAAGGTTGCTCACATATTGAAGGGCAAGACAGTACATCCTGATGTTCAGCTTTCAATTGCGCCTGGTTCAAAACAAGTTTTAAATATGCTTGCTGAAAACGGTGCACTTGCAATTATGATTGATGCAGGTGCAAGAATTTTGGCAAGTGCATGTGGTCCTTGTATCGGTATGGGTCAGTCACCTAATTCAAAGGGTATTTCACTTCGTACATTCAACAGAAACTTTGAAGGTCGTTCAGGCACAAAGGATGGACAGATTTATCTTGTTTCTCCTGAAGTTGCCGCTGCATCCGCAATAGCAGGTGTTTTAACTGACCCAAGAAGTCTTGGGGATATGCCTGCATTTGAACTTCCAAAGGAATTTATTATAAATGACAATATGGTGGTTGAGCCTGCCTCAGTTGAGGA
>JAZSRE010000162.1:0-9258 GCA_045538345.1 Clostridia bacterium | reverse complement strand
ATTCAGGACGTTCAGTTATCGTTGTTGGACCTGAACTTAAGATTTATCAGTGCGGTTTGCCTAAGGAAATGGCTATTGAACTTTTCAAGCCTTTCGTTATGAAAAAGCTTGTTAATGATGGTACAGCACACAACATTAAGTCTGCTAAGAGAATGGTTGAAAGATTACGTCCTGAAATCTGGGATGTGCTTGAGGAGGTTATTAAGGAACATCCGGTGTTCCTGAACCGTGCCCCAACACTTCACAGACTTGGTATCCAGGCATTTGAACCTGTATTGGTAGAGGGCAGAGCCTTAAAACTTCATCCGTTGGTATGTACTGCGTTTAACGCCGACTTCGACGGTGACCAGATGGCTGTTCACGTTCCTCTTTCAGTAGAGGCACAGGCAGAAGCAAGATTCTTGATGCTTTCTGCAAACAACCTTCTAAAACCTCAGGATGGTCGTCCTGTTACTGTTCCTACACAGGATATGGTACTTGGTTCATATTATCTAAACCTTTACAAACATGGTGAACCTGGTGAAGGTAAGGTATTTGCTTCTGAAGAAGAAGTTTTACTTGCATATAATGCAAAGGCTATTAGCTTGCATTCTATTATAAAAGTTAGAAAAGTAGGCGAATTTGAGGGTAGAAAGGTTACTGCTATTATACAGACAACCTGCGGTAGAATTATATTCAACGAAGTTGTTCCTCAAAATCTTGGTTTTGTTGACCGTTCAAAAATGGAAAACGTCCTTGACTACGAAATTGATGTTAAGACAAGACTTGCAACAGAAGAAGAAGCTAAAAAGCTTGCCGAATACGAGCTTAAGGTTGCACAGGGAGAAAACCCTGAAGTTTATATGACTGCTGAACAGTATATGAAGAAAGTCATTATTGATGAAGCAGGCAACAGAACTGAAAATTACTACATCATTACTGACAGAAATCTTGTTGGCAAAAAGATGCTTGGTAAGATTATTGACAAGTGTATTGCAGTTTACGATATGACAAAAACTGCAGAAGTGCTTGATGCTCTTAAAGCACTTGGATTTAAGTATTCTACAAAGGGTGCTATTACAATTTCAGTTAGTGATATTGAAATTCCTGAAGAAAAGGCTCAGTATCTTGCAGAGGCTGAAGAAGCTATTGAAAAGATTACAAAGCAGTACCGTCGTGGTCTTATGACCGATGACGAACGTTATGTTCAGGTTATCAATACATGGAACGAAACAAGTACAAAGGTTACAAATGCTCTTATGAGCAAACTTGACCAGTACAACCCAATCTTTATGATGGCGGATTCCGGTGCCCGTGGTAGTGTCAACCAGATTCGTCAGCTTGCCGCTATGCGTGGTCTTATGGCTAACACATCAGGTCGTGCGGTGGAAATTCCGATTCGTGCTAACTTCCGTGAAGGTCTTAATGTTTTGGAATACTTTATTTCTACTCACGGTGCCCGTAAAGGTCTTGCGGATACTGCTCTTCGTACTGCTGACTCAGGTTATATGACTCGTCGTCTTGTTGACGTTGCTCAGGACCTTATCATCCGTGCAGAAGATTGTGGAACTACAGAATATATCACTGTTACTGCTATTAAAGATGGTAACGAAATGATAGAAAAACTTGAAGACCGTTTGGAAGGCAGATACACTGCTGAAGACATCGTAAACCCACAGACAGGAGAAATTATCGTTAATAAGGGTCACCTTATGACTTTGGCAGAAGCAAGTAAGATTGTTGCTGCAGGTGTTGAATCTGTTAAGATTCGCTCTGTACTAAAGTGCGAACTTCCTGTTGGTGTATGTGCTAAGTGTTATGGTTCTAACCTTGCTGTTTCAGGCAAAATCAACATTGGTGAATCTGTTGGTATCATTGCTGCTCAGTCTATCGGTGAACCTGGTACTCAGCTTACAATGAGAACATTCCATACAGGTGGTGTTGCTCAGGCAGAAGATATTACACAAGGTCTTCCTCGTGTTGAAGAATTGTTTGAAGCAAGAAAGCCAAAAGGTCTTGCACTTATTGCTGAAATCGGCGGCAGAGTGGCTATTGAAGAAATTAAGAATAAGAGAAAAGAAATTAAGATATTCAACGATGAAACAGGTGAAGCCGTTTCTTACCCAATTTCGTACGGTTCTCGTATTAAGGTTGAGGAAGGTCAGATTATCGAACCGGGTGACGAACTTACTGAAGGCTCAGTTAACCCACACGACATCCTAAAAATTAAAGGTGTTACAGCTGTTCAGAACTACCTTATCCAGGAAGTACAGCGTGTTTATCGTATGCAGGGTGTTGATATTAACGACCGTCACGTTGAAGTTATCGTAAGACAGATGATGCGTAAAGTACGTGTTGAAGACCCAGGTGACACAATGTTGCTTTCAGGTTCAATGGTTGACATTTCTGTAATTAAAGATGCTAACAAGGCTCTTGCAGAAGGTCAGACACCTGCAACATATACAGATGTTCTTCTTGGTATTACAAAGGCTTCATTGGCAACGGATTCATTCTTGTCAGCGGCTTCATTCCAGGAAACAACACGTGTTCTTACAGATGCGGCTATTAAGGGTAAAATTGATCCATTGCTTGGTCTTAAAGAAAATGTCATTATTGGTAAGCTTATTCCTGCAGGTACAGGTATGGCTAAGTACAGAAATGTAGAAGTTGAAAAATCTGTAACAGAAGCAGAAATAGCTGAATAGTAACTCAAAAAGCTGTGATAATTATTATCACAGCTTTTTTATTGTTTTCAGACACATTTTGACACGGTTTTTGATTGACTATTTATTGTAATTGTGTTAAAATTTATTTATAAAATAAAATTGTTGTAATAACAGGTGATGAAGATATGAAATACACAAACTCGCCCGATATGATAATTAAAAATGGTACTGTGGTTGACGGCACGGGTGCAGATGCCTATGTGGTGGATATTGCTGTAAAGGATGGCAAAATTGACTATATGGGTGACCTTAGCGGTGAAAATGCACCTATTGTTATCGATGCAAAAGGTAAGTATGTTACACCTGGTTTTATTGATTCCCATACACATTCTGACTGGACTTTATGGTGTTTTCCACAGTTTCAGAATGCGGTACGTCAGGGCGTAACTACTGAAATTGTAGGTAACTGCGGTTATTCTATGATGCATACTCTTGGTAAGGTTCCATTTGACTCAAAAGCCGACGGCATTACATCTGTATATGACCTTTACGAAACAGGTAAACCCGTTTTTAAAGGTGCTATGGCGGCAGTTCTTGACAAAGCTGAAAAGCTTGAGACTTCTGTTAACCTTGCGTGGCTTTGCGGTCATAACGATATTAGGCTTGTTGCAGGCGCAACGGGTAAAGATGTAACTGAAAAACAATTTAAAATTATGGAATCTCTTTTGAGAGAGGCGCTTGAGGCAGGTTTTATTGGATTTTCCACAGGTCTTGAATTTGACCCGGGTATAAACAGTGAGCCTTATGAAGTTGAACGCCTTGCACAGATTGTTGCTGAATATGATGGTAATTACTGTTCCCATATGAGAGATGAAGGCACATATATTCTTGAGGCAGTTAATGAATTTTTGAATGTTGTACGTAAGGCAGGTATAAGAGGTACGATATCTCACCTTAACGTTAAATATGATAACGGTATTCCAAATGAATATTTGGAAAAGAGTATGCAGATGCTTAAGGACGCCCGCGAAAAGGAAGGGCTTTCGGTATATGCAGATATGCTTCCAACCTGTTTTGCTTCTGGAATGGCTATGGCAATACTTCCGCCCTGGCTTTATTCGGAGGGTATTGAGAAGATGAGAGAAATACTTTCCGAACCAAATGGAAGAGAAAAGGTTAAAAATGACCTTGACAGATACTGGAGGTTTTTGGGGGCAGGTCAATGGGATAGGCTTATTAACCTTAATGCAGATTATTTACCTCAATATAAGGGAATGAATTTTGCGGAAATTGTGAAAGAAACAGGTAAAGAACCTGTTGATTGTTTTTTGGATATCTTAGCTGAGGCCCCTTCTATGGAGGTGCTTCGAAACCTTGAAATGCAGGCTAATGTGTTTCATGAACAAACAATGATAGACAGCGTGGTGCGTGACCCTATTTATATGTGGATGACTGATTCTTCAGCTACGGGCCTTGAACATCCTAAGATATCGCCTGTACCAAATGTGCAATATTTTATGTCGATGATATACTTTTTTGTACGCTATGTTCGTGAACTTGATGCCATATCAATTGAAAAGGCAGTAAACAAGGTAACGGGTATGCCTGCTATGCATTACCGTCTTGAAAACAGAGGTGTGCTTAAGGAAGGTAATTTTGCGGATATTAATATTTTTGATATTGACAACCTTAAAATTAATTCAACATTTGCAGACCCTTGTCAGTACAGTGAAGGCTTTGACTGGGTAATTGTAAATGGTGAGCCTGTTATAAAAAATGGTGAGCATACAGAAAAAAGACCAGGTATGATTATACGCAGAAAAAATTAGAAGGAGAATAATTATGAATTTGATACCAGAAGTTAAAAAAATTGAATTAAAAGATGGGTACCTTACAAAAAAATATATTGCACCATATTGTGAGGAAATTGACTATCGTTTGAAAAATGCAATAGATAAGTTGCCTTGCAAGGAAGATGGTGTTAAACTTGTTATAAACACCAATGGAGGAAGTTGCGAAAAATACTCACTTAAAATAAAAGAAGATGTAATTGAAATTTCATCAGAGGGTTTAAATGGTGCTTTTTACGCAATTCAGACATTAAGACAAATTTTTAAAAGTGATAAGGTACCATATTTGTTTATTGAAGACCAGCCTGATTTTAAATACAGAGGTTTTTACCATGACATCACCAGAGGCAAAATTCCTAAAATGGAAGTTTTGAAAAAGATGATTGATGATATGGCTTATTATAAAATGAATTCTTTGCAACTTTATGTGGAGCATACTTTTGAGTTTGAGGAAACAAAAGAACTTATTAAAAAGACAGGGTACATATCAAAGGAAGAAATAAAAGAGCTTGACCAATACTGTTACGATAACTTTATAGAATTTATTCCTTCTATTGCAACTTTTGGTCATATGTTTGAAATTCTTAACCAGGATAAATACAAGCATTTGCAGGTGTGTAAAGATGTAAAAACACCTAACAATTTTTGGTATTCCCGTATGGCTCACCATACAATTGACCCGTTAAATGAAGAAAGCTTTGAACTTGTAAAAAGCCTTATTGACCAATATGAACCATTGTTTAAAAGCGACAAATTTAACATTTGCGGTGACGAAACATTTGACCTTGAAAACTACGGAGAAGGTGTGGATACAGGTAAGTTGTATCTGGACTTTGTACAAAAAATAATCAATTATGTTAAAGGTAAGGATAAAAAGGTTATGATGTGGGCGGATATTATTCTTAAGCATCCTGAAATACTTGAATTCCTTCCTGATGATGTGTATTATTTGAACTGGAACTATGGTGGAGAACCGCCTGAGGAAGATGTTATAAAAATTGCACAGATGGGTAAAAAACAGATTGTTTGCCCAGGCACAAGTACATGGAGCAGACTTTGTGAATATGTGGCAAAGGAAGAAAAGAATATATGCCGTTTTGTAGAACACGCTTACAAGCATAATGCAGAGGGTGTATTAAATACAAACTGGGGTGATTATGGAAACCCTGCAAGCATGGAACTTTCAATGTATGGTTTTGTTTTGGGTGCGGCTATGTCGTGGAGAGCACAAACAAAGCTTGATGATGATTTTTACGGCAGCGTAGACCATCTTCTATACGGAGCAAAGGGTGCTATGCAGTATTTAAAAAGGCTTAGTGAAGCTCACACAGCACTTTTTACATCTACCTGGATTGGTTTTTGTAGCAGGTATTTTCAGGTTAGATATGGTGAAGAACCAAGAATTGATGTTGTTTTCCATGCTGAGGAAATTCCTAATGTTCAAAAAGAGTGCATAAGTCTTATTAACGAGCTTTCTACGCAAAACTGGGAATATGATGAAGCAAGAGAAGAAATGATTTTGTGTGCAGAGGGACTTTGTGTATTGGCACAGTTGGGGGCTAAGCTATTTGACGCAAAAGCTGATGAACTTGTAGACCCAAAACAGTGGATGGAAAAATACAAGGCAAAATGGCTTTTGAAAAACAAGGTAAGCGAAATTTCCAAAATTGAGGAAATGATTTTGTACATTGACGCTATGTAACTGTTAATTAGATTTTGAAAGGTGAATTTGCTATGAATAACTATGAAAAATATGATAAGATTTGTCTTGGTATATGCGGTGATTTTGAATTGCCTGATGATGAACAGATTAAACTGTTTAACGAAATTGGCTTTGACGGTTTTTTTTCAGGCTGGGATGAAAATTTGGTAAAACACAGGGAACTTGCAGACAAATTGGGTATGTTGTACCAGTCAGTACATGCCCCTTTTATGAAGTCTGCCCATATGTGGGAAGATACTGAAGAAACTTTGGAAATGAGAAACAGACTTGTAAATTGTGTAAAGGAAACAGCAAGTATTGATGTGCCGATTGTGGTTATTCACCCATTTATAGGTTTCCCTGAAGAATATATTCCAACTAAAAATGGCATTGATAATTTTAAATATGTGGTTGATGAAGCTGTGAAGCAAAATATTAAGGTTGCTTTTGAAAATGTTGAGGGAGAGGAACACCTTGCATATTTGATGGATGCTTTTAAGGATTGCGAAAATGTAGGTTTTTGCTGGGATTCAGGACACGAACTTTGTTACAACAGAGGAAAGGATATGTTAGCAATTTACGGAGACCGTTTGGTTGGAACTCATTTAAATGATAACCTTGGAGTAAGCGACAGTGATGGTAAAATATTCTGGACTGATGATTTGCATTTGCTTCCTTTTGATGGAATTCACAATTGGGAAGCTGTTGCAAAAAGGCTTAATGACTGCAATTTTGACGGGCCTCTTACCTTTGAACTTATAAGAAAAAGCAAGCCGGACAGACATGAAAATGACAAATATATGGCTATGAAGGTAGAAGATTACCTTAACGAAGTGTATGTTCGTGCCTGCAAATTGTCTGTTTTAAAGAAAAAGGATAAGGATAACAGATAACAGGGGATAGTGAATTTTCTATGCAAAACAAAAAAACTATGGCTGTTGTATCGGCATTGGTGGCACAGGTTATATTTGGTTTTAGCTTTATGTTTACAAAAATTGCCCTATGTTATGCTACACCGATGACAGTGATAGCCGACAGATATTTGGTGGCTTTTATAGCTCTTAGCATAGTGATGATATTTAAAAAACTTAAGATAAAAAATGTAAAAAATATATCAAAGCTTTTTGTTATGGCTTTGTTTCAGCCTGTTTTGTATTTTTTGTGCGAAAGCTACGGTATAAAGCTTACTACAAGCGGTTTTTCTTCAGTTATGATTTCGCTTATTCCCGTAATATCAATTTTTGGAGGTATGGTGGTTTTAAAGGAATTTCCATCACCTATGCAGTATGTGTTTACGGTTTTGTCCGTTTTGGGAGTTGTTGTTTTTGCATATAGCGGTAAAGTGGATGGTACGGTAACCCCTTTGGGTATTGTGCTTTTGTTGGGGGCGGTAATATCTTCGGTTGCTTATAATGTTTTAAGCCGTAAAATTTCAACAGAATTTACACCATTTGAACGTACCTATGCAATGATGGTTACAGGACTTACGGTATTTTTGGCTATTTCTTTTGCAGAAAATATCAATTGCCCGGTAAATATAATTATTAATTTTGAAAATCCGTTGTACACGGCTTCAATTTTGTATTTGGGTGTATTTTCATCTGTAATTGCATTTTTGCTTTTAAACTATGCAAATACATATTTGCCTGTTTCCAAAACTACGGTGTTTTCAAACATAACTACCGTTGTATCGGTTTTGGCAGGAATTGTATTTTTGGGCGAAAAATTAAGTGTTTATACAGTTGTTTCCTCTCTTATGATAATTGCAGGGGTATGGGGAGTGCAACTTGCCGGACAGAAAAAGCCGTGAATTAATGTTTATATTGACAATTTGTGGGTTTTGGTATAAAATAGTATATTATAGTATAATTGGAGGTAGTTGATTATGAAAAGAATTTTAGCCATTGTGCTTGCGGCAGTTATTTGCTTTAGTTTTGCTGCATGCGGTAGCCAGGAAAAGGATTTTGTTATTGCAACTGATAAGGGGTTCAGTCCTTTTGAATTTCAGGATGCTGAAGGTAATATAGTTGGTATAGATATGGATATTCTTGCAGCTATTGCAGAAGACCAGGGCTTTACTTATGAATTACAGTATATCGGCTGGGATGCTGCTATTGCAGCTTGCCAGGCAGGACAGGCAGACGGTATGATTGCAGGTGCGTCAATTACTGAGAAAAGAAAGAACAGCGGTTGGACTTTCTCAGATGGTTATTATGATGCAACACAGGGTATGGCTGTTGCTAAGGATTCTGACATAAAAGGTTTTGCAGATATGAAGGGCAAAAAGGTTGCTGTTAAAAACGGTACAATGAGTAACCAGTATGCTGAAAGCATTAAAGATGAATACGGCTTTGAAGTTGTAACTTTCTCAACTTCACCTGATATGTACCAGGCTGTAACTGGCGGTCAGGTTGATGCTTGTTTTGATGACACACCTATTCTTAAATACAACATTAAGATTGGTGAACTTGATATGAAGTTTGTTGAAGGAACAGAAAATGATCCTGCTCAGTATGGTTTTGCTATTTTTGATTCAGGCAAGCAGGAACTTGTAGATCTTTTCAATGCAGGTCTTAAGAACATCCGTGAAAGTGGAAAATATGACGAGATTATTGCAAAATATCTTGACTAATTTGAATTGACTGACAGGGCATTGGGTAACCGGTGCCCTTCATCTTTGTTAGAAGGAGGTTGCTCCGATGGTTCAACTTATAGACACTTACGGTACACTTTTGCTGACTGCTATGGGGCAAACACTTTTGCTGGCATTATGCGGTCTGTTTTTTGGGTGTATACTTGGTGTTATTTTTGGTCTTGCTAGTGTTGTAGACAACAAGACATCAAGAATAATTTCTAAAATATATGTTAATGTAATACGCGGTGTGCCTATGATTGTTCTTGCATTTTTCGTATTTTACGGTGTGCCTTATGGGCTTAGAACAATTTTTAACACACGTTATGTCCTTAGTGCGCTTCAGGCAGGTACTGTGTGCCTTGCTCTTAACTGTGGTGCTTATATGTCTGAAATTATCCGTGCGGGTATTCAGTCTATTGACCCGGG
>JAZSRE010000021.1:0-6850 GCA_045538345.1 Clostridia bacterium | reverse complement strand
CCGGTATTGAACTGAAAAAACAATTATCTGCATCCGACCTTTCGGCAGTAGATAAGGGTTTTGCAACCGAAATAGTGTACGGGGTTTTGAAAAACCGTACAAGGCTTGATTTTGTAATTTCAAAGTACAGTAAACAAAAGCTTAAAAAAATATCCGACTGGATTATAAATATACTGCGTATGGGGGTTTACCAGATTATATTTCTTGATAAAGTTCCCCTTTCTGCTGCAGTAAATGAAAGTGTAAAGCTTGCCAAACGCTATGGGCATCAGGCATCAAGCGGTTTTGTAAACGGTGTTCTTCGAAATGTTGGCAGAAGTGGTGATGTGGAATACCCAAATGGCAGAGAATTTTATGAAATTTATTATTCCCACCCAAAATGGCTTTGTAATATGCTTTTTGACCAGTACGGGGAAGATGCTAAAGTAATAATTGAAAATAACAACAAGGTACCTTCTACAACCGTAAGAGTGAATGTTCTTAAAGGGGTTTTGCAGGATGTTGTTAAAACACTTGAGGAAAAAGGGATTACTGTTGAAAAAACCGAATGTGAAAATATACTTAAAATAAGCGGTTTTGGAGATATTTCAAAATTAAGTGAATATAAAGATGGTCTTATAACTCCTCAGGGGTTAAGTTCTTATATGGCGGCAAGTATTTTGGAACCAAAAAATGGTGATTTTATAATGGACCTTTGTTCCGCCCCCGGCGGTAAGACAACTGCTATGGCAGAAATGTCAGGTGACGGTGCAAAAATTTACGCCTTTGACCTATTTGAACACAAAATTGAACTTATAGAAAACAACTGCAAACGACTTGGTATAAAAAATGTTGTTGCAAAAGCTCATGACGGCACAGTGTTTATGGATGACTTTGAAGGCAAGGCTGATAAAATCCTTGCGGATGTACCTTGCAGTGGACTTGGAATAATACGTAAAAAGCCCGACATAAAATGGAATAAGGATACTACGGATTTTGATGTAATTATAAGTATACAGAAAAAAATACTTGAAAATGCCAATAAGTACCTGAAAAAAGGAGGTATACTTGTATATTCAACCTGTACTCTTAATAAAAATGAAAATGAATGTGTGGTAAAGGAATTTTCAACCAAAAACGCGTATAAGATAATTAAGATGCAAACTATTTTACCAAGTGATAATTGTGATGGATTTTTTATTTGCAAAATGATAAAGGAGTAATAAAAAATAATTATGAAAAAGGTAATTGAAGAAATAAATGCTCTTGCTAAAAAACAACGTGAGATTGGCCTTACAGAAGAAGAAAAGGCAAGGCAGGCAGAGGTAAGAAAAATATACCTTGAAGCAATAAAAAAGAATTTTAGAAGTCAGCTTGAAAATATAGAGGTAGTTAACGGTGATGAACAGGTACATTAAAAGATTATTTGTCTTTGTTGCTTTGTTGATTATTGCTGTTTCGTTTTTCAAGTTTAATGGTACTCAAAACCATGAAAATCTTACCGCAAAAGATGCTTTGGTGGTTAGGTTTTTAGATGTCGGGCAGGCAGACTGTGAGGTTTTGCAATTTCCTGACGGCAGAAATGTAATAATAGATTCAGGTGGCAGAGAAACTGCAGATAAGCTTGTTGACAAGCTAAAAACCTTTGGGATAGAAAAATTTGATTATGTTATAGCTACTCATCCGCATGAGGACCATATTGGTGGTATGAGTAAAATACTTGATAACTTTGAAACAGGTATTTTTTATATGCCCGATGCAGTTTCTTCAACAAAGGTTTTTGAAGATATGATAAGTAGCTTGGAACAAAAAGGGGTTAATGTAAAACAGGCAACTGCAGGAGTCTGCGTTATGGATGAACAAGGTGTCAAAATGGAATTTGTAGCACCTGTTGGAGATAACTACAATGATAAAAATAACTATTCCGCAGTTTTAAAGCTTACATATAATAAGAGAGCTTTTCTGTTTACCGGTGATGCAGAGCGTATTTCTGAAAGAGAAATGCTTGATAGCGGTGCGTATCTTAAGGCAGATGTTATAAAGGTTGGGCATCACGGCAGTGATTCCAGCACGGGAGAGGATTTTTTAAATGCAATAGGGCCAAAGTATGCCGTTATTGAAGTGGGTGCAGATAATGACTATGGTCACCCACATATAAAAATACTTGAAAGACTAAAAAACGTAAAGGTTTACCGTACAGACTTACATGGTGATATAACCTTTATATGTGATGGTGAAAATATCAGTGTATCAACTGAATACAGTGAGGAATAAAATGATAAATCTCAATGACCTTACCCTGACAGAGCTTCAGGACGTCATTGCGGAAGCGGGGGAACCAAAGTTTCGCGCAAAGCAAATATTCAAATGGTTTTCACGTGGTGTTACAAACCTGGATGAAATGACAGATGTTTCCGCAAAGACAAAAGAAAAATTAAGAGAAAAATTTAATATAGCAACTGTTGATATATTGCAAAGGTTTGATTCAAAGCTTGATGAAACAAAAAAATATTTGATGGAGCTTTCGGACGGCAATATTATAGAAACTGTGGCAATGTTTTACAAGCATGGAATAACTGTTTGTATTTCTACACAGGTTGGCTGTAATATGGGTTGCAAATTCTGTGCCTCGACTATTGGAGGTAAAACAAGGAATCTTACAGCGGGTGAAATTTTGGGACAGGTTGCAACCGTACAACGTGATTTGGGTATGCGTATTTCCAACATAGTTTTAATGGGAATAGGTGAACCTTTAGATAATTATGAACACGTAAGGAATTTTCTTATAAACGTAAATGATGAAAACGGTATGTGTATAGGTTACAGGCACATTTCCCTTTCTACCTGTGGGCTTGTTGATAAAATAAATGCCCTTGCAGAGGAAAATATTCCTATTACCCTTTCCGTTTCGCTACACGCACCCGACAATGAAACAAGGGATAAGATAATGCCAGTTAACCGAAAATACAAGGTTGAAGAGCTTATTGATGCCTGCAGAAAATATCAAGGTGTTACAGGGCGGAGAATTTCTTTTGAATATATACTTATAAATAAACTTAACGATACAAAAAAACACGCAGAAGACCTTGCAAAGCTTACAAAGGGGATGCTTAGCCACATAAACCTTATTCCCGCAAACTTTGTTAAGGAAAGTGGTTTTATAAAAAGTACTCCTGACAGGGTAAAGGCTTTTAAACAACATCTTGAAAACAACGGGTTTAACGTTACAGTAAGGCGTGAACTTGGTAGTGATATTTCCGCATCTTGCGGACAATTAAGGCGAAAACACAATTCAGAGAGGTAATTAATTATGAGAATGTATGGTGGAACAGACATTGGTCTGGTGCGACCCACAAATCAAGACAATTATTATATTGATGAACAGGCACGGTGGGCAGTGGTTGCTGACGGCATGGGAGGTCATAACGGCGGTGAAACGGCAAGTACGGTGGCAGTGTCCAAAATAAAGGCTGCCATGGATGAAAACCTTTCTCTTACAGAGGCTATTGCCAATGCAAACAAAGAGGTTTTTAAAATGTCTGTCGAAAACAAGTCTCTTATCGGAATGGGAACTACTGTGGTGCTTTGTAAGTTTGAGGATGACAAAGCAAAGATAGTTCATGTGGGGGATAGCAGAGCTTACCTTTATTCCGGCGGAAAGCTTGAACAAATTACTAAAGACCATTCTATAGTACAGCAACTTATAGATTGCGGAACAATTACACACGAACAGGCAAAATATCATCCACAAAGAAATCTTATTACCCGTGCAGTGGGTACGGAGCGTAATGTAATTGCTGATATAAACACTGTAAAATTAAAAGAAAATGACCTTATCCTTATTTGCAGTGATGGTTTAAGTTCTTACGTTGAAGAGGATAAGATAGCACAGATTCTTGAAAAAACCGAGGAAATTTCGGTTGTAGATAAACTTATTGAAGAAGCAAACAATACCGGCGGAAAAGATAATGTTACAGTAGTAATTATTAAAGCATAGGAGGAAGTTTTGATGATTGGTATGATTTTAGGAAATAGATATGAAATTATAAAGGAAATAGGTAGCGGAGGTATGGCTAATGTATACCTTGCACAGTGCCGTCTTTTAAACAGACATGTTGCAGTTAAAATTCTAAAGAGTGAATTTGTAAAAGACCAGGAATTTCTTGAAAGATTCAAAAAAGAAGCTCAGGCTGCTGCGGCAATTTCAAGCCCTAATATTGTAGGCGTACACGATGTAGGACACGACGGAGATATTCACTACATAGTAATGGAGTATGTTGAAGGACAGACACTTAAAGAATATATTGATGAAAATGGTATGCTTTCATGGCAGGAAACTGTTGAATATGCTATACAGATTTGTTCTGCTCTTGATAAAGCTCATAAGAACAACATTGTACACAGAGACATAAAACCTCAAAATATTATCCTTACAAATGATGGTGTTTTAAAGGTTACAGATTTTGGTATTGCACGTGCAACAGCCAACGAAACACTAAATGTGGGTGAAAGTACAATGGGTTCAGTACATTACTTTTCACCTGAGCAGGCAAGGGGCGGTTACACAGATGCAAAGAGTGATATATATTCATTAGGTGTTGTAATGTACGAAATGGTTACTGGAGTTTTGCCTTTTACAGGGGATACACCTGTTGCTATTGCAATTAAACATATGCAACAAAAACCTATTAATCCTAAAGAATTTAATATTTCCGTTCCTTTAGCAGTAGAAAGTATCATTTTAAAAGCTATGAGCAAGGAACAGAGTTTAAGATACCAGACTGCAAACGATATGCTTACAGATCTTCAAAAGGTAGCTAATGATCCTATTCCAACGGAAAAAGATTTTCAAAGGGAAATTAGTGAAACTATTAAGTATGAACCTGTAACTGAAATTCCTGAAAAGGTTGTTGAAAAGGAAATAGAAATTCCAATACGCAGAGAATATAAGAATGTAAAAAGAGAAGATAAAAGAAAAAAATCCAAAAAGAAAATGGATAAAGGTGTAAAAAATGCAATACTAATGGCAATAATTTCTGCAGTTGCAGTTTTTGGGCTTGTTGTATTTCTTGCTTTTTCATTTCTTGGCGGTTGCAGTAAGGAATTTGAAATTCCTGAAATTGTAGGTATGTCTTATGAAGAAGCCGTGAAAAAATATGGAAACGACTTTGAGATTACAATAGAAAAGAATGTTGAAAGTGATAAATATCCTGAAGGATATATTGTAGAACAAGACCCTGCAGGAGGAAGAACTACCAAGAGCAAAAAGGCTATTAAAGTTTCTGTAACAAAGAGTAGCGAAAGCTTTGTTATGGGTGATTACGAAGGTAAAGATTTTGAATTTTTTATGGGAAGTCTTCAAAAGGAAATCGATGAGTTTAATATAACACTTGATATAGTTGAAGAAGCAAGTAAGGAATTTGAAAAAAACAAGATTATAAAAACAATACCTGCAAAAAACAAAAAGGTTGAAAAGGGAGATATCATAACTGTTTATGTAAGTATGGGTAAATCTGTTGAAATGCCTGACCTTATCGGAAAGACCTTGGGTGAAGCAAGAGAAATTATTGCAACTGCAGGACTTGAACTTAAAAACTATTCTCCTTCAAATGCTTCTGCTGATTATATTGTTGAATGGCAAAGCATTGACCCTTATACTGAAGTTTTAGAGAGTGAAGAAATTAACCTTAGACTTAAAGAAGATAAAAACGATGAAAATGATAATAAAGAACCTGTAGAGCCTTCAAATCCGGTAAATTCAGGAGAATCAAACAATTCATCAGATAGTGGTAACAGTTCGGAAAATTCAAACATAAATCCTGATGTACCTGTTTCTGCAAACGGACTTTAAGATTTAAAAAAATTATTGCGACGGTGAAAGTATGACAAATGGAGTTATTATAAAAGGAATAGGCGGTTTTTACTATGTTGCCACAGAAAAAGGTGTTATAGAATGCCGTGCAAGAGGAAAGTTCAGAAAGCTTGGAATTAAGCCTCTTGTTGGAGACAGAGTTCAAGTAACCGTTGTTAATGAATATACTCTAGAGGGTGCAGTAGAGGAAATTGAGGAAAGGAAGAATTACTTGATACGCCCTCCCGTTGCTAACATAGAATGTATTGTTATTGTTGTTGCGGCAACAAAGCCTCAGCCGGACTTTTTTATGATAGATAAGCTTATTGTAAGTGCACAAAGCCGAGGTATTGATGTTATAATAGCGGTTAACAAAACAGATTTAGAGTCACCTGATGAAATACAGGGCATTTACGAAAAAGCTGGATATGATGTTGTACCTGTATGTGCTAAAAACAAGTTTGGTGTAGATGAACTTAAAAAGAAAATAAAGGGGAAAATTACTGCTTTTGCAGGAAACAGCGGGGTTGGAAAATCGAGCCTTTTAAATCATTTTGGCCTTTCGTTAGAGGTTGGAGATGTAAGTAAAATAGAACGTGGTAAACATACAACCCGTCATGTTGAACTTTTTGAGGTGGAAAGCGGAAGCTTTGTTATGGACACACCCGGTTTCAGTATTCTTGAAATTACGGATATTACTGCAAATGAGTTGAAAAAATATTTCAAGGAGTTTGCAGAATATGAAGGAGCTTGCCGTTTTGCCGATTGTAACCATTTTGGTACAAAACCAAGGGACTGTGCATTGGCAGAGGCTGTGGAAAAAGGTAATGTTTCACAAACAAGGTATGATAGTTATAAACAACTTTACGAGGTTTTAAAGGAGATTAAATCATGGGAAAAATAATAATTTCGCCATCACTTTTATCGGTAGATATAGGTAATATGGAAAGGGATGTAAAAAACCTTGAACCAGTTGTAGACTGGTTTCATGTGGATGTTATGGATGGGCATTTTGTGCCT
>JAZSRE010000180.1:0-14369 GCA_045538345.1 Clostridia bacterium | reverse complement strand
TTTGATGTTGAATACGATATTACTTTAACTCAAAAACAATTAAAGGAACTTGTAAGACATACAATTTTTGCAGTTGGTACAAATGAATCTAAAATGATTTTAACAGGATGTCTTCTTGAAGCATCAGGGAAAAATATAAATATGGTTGCTGTTGACGGTTTCCGCCTTGCTTATAAAAAAATAACATGTGAAAATGAAACAGTAACAGGTTATGTGGGAGATGTTTCATTGGTAATTCCTTCCAAGTCTTTAAATGAACTTGTAAAAATTATTGATGATAGTGATGAAGAAATAAAAATTTTCTGTTCAGAAAAGAATGTTCGTTTTGAATTTAATAATGTTATATTTACTTCAAGACTTCTTGAAGGAGATTATATAGATTATAAAAAAATAATTCCTGTAGATTACAGAACAACCATAAAAACAAGTGCAAGAGATTTTATTGAAGCAGTTGAAAGAGCATCATTGGTTATAACAAGTGAAGTTACAAAATCGCCAATTATAATAAATATAGTTGACGGTGAGGTAAAAATAAACTGTGAAACCCAGATAGGTAAAGTAGAAGAATTTATACCTGTTGAAATGACAGGAGATTCTATTGAAATAGGATTTAACAATAAATATTTACTTGATGCACTTAAAGCAACAAATACAGAAGAAATAAAATTTAGTTTTATAGGTGCTACAAACCCATGTCTTATTTCTCCTGTAGAGGGTGATGATTTTAAATATATTGTTCTTCCTGTAAGATTAAAAACAGAATAAAAAGATAAAAGGGACGTGCCAATTGGCAGCACGTCCCCCTATGCATTTTAATAAGGGGTTATTATGGATATTAAAATTTCAACAGAATATATAAAATTAGACCAACTTTTAAAATTTTCGGGAGTAATTGGAAATGGATCTGATGCAAAAGTTTTAATTTTTGAAGAACAAGTTAAGGTTAATGGAGAAATTGCAACACAAAGAGGGAAAAAAATTCGTCCCGGAGATGTGGTTGAAATAGGAGATCAGATTATTAATGTTTGTTGAACAAATTTATCTTTCTAATTTTAGAAATTATGAAAAAGGTAATGTAAAATTTAATGAGGGAACAAATGTTATTTATGGTGCAAATGCCAAGGGAAAAACTAATTTATTGGAAGCAATATATATTATGTCAACCAGTAGATCTCATAGAGGGGCAAAAGAAAATGAGATTATTAAATTTGGAAAGACATCAACAAAAATAGCATCAAAGTTTTATTCTAGAAATAGAGAAAACAAATTAGAATTAGAATTTTATAATAATAAAAAGAAAAAAATAAAAATTAATGGTGTTGTTGCTGCGAAAATAAGTCAACTTATGGGATATTTTAATGCAGTTATATTTTGTCCTGAAGATTTAAAATTAGTAAAAGGGTCTCCAGGGATAAGAAGAAAACTCCTTGATTTTGGAATTTGTCCATTAAGAAAAAAATATTTTAATTCATTAGCTTCATATTTAAAAATTTTAGAGCAGAGAAATAAATTATTAAAAGATAATCCTGAAAGTGAAATGCTTTGGGTATGGGATGAAAATTTTTTAGAATATGGTGCAGATATAATATGGTACAGAAATAGTTTTATAGAAAGAATTAATGAAAAAATAAAACCAATTATAAGAGAAATAGGAAATGAAAAAGTAGAACTTTTGTATGACTGTGGTTTTAAGATAAATGACTATAAGGACAAAGAAAATATAAAAAAATGTTTTAAAGAAGAACTTATTAAATGTAAAGATAAGGAAAAAAGGGCAGGGGTATCTTTAGTAGGACCTCACAGAGACGATTTCAAAATATTTTTAAATGATTTAGATGCAAAACTTTATGCTTCACAAGGACAACAGAGAACTATTGCTCTTGCAATTAAAATGGCTGAGGTTGAACTTATTAAAGAAAATATTGGGGAATATCCTGTTTTATTGCTTGATGATGTGTTAAGTGAACTTGATGAGAGCAGAAGAAATTATGTTTTAAATAAAATAAAAGGTATTCAGGTTATTATAACCTGTACAGAAAAAGATTTGTTTGGTAAAATTCCTGATGTAAATCTTATAAATATTGAGGATATAAAGGATAAATTTAATTAAAAAGGGTGATAACTGTGTATATTCATCTTGGAAGTAATACAGTTGTTAATATTAAAGATGTTATTGCAATAATTGATATGGATAAAACAACAGTTTCAAAAAACACAAGAAATTTTTTGACATACGCACAAAAAAACGGAATGGTTGTTAATGTATCTGACGAATTACCAAAATCAGCAATAATATGTAATTATAAAGGGGAAAACAAAGTTTATATTTCTCAAATATCACCTGCAACATTGCATGGACGTTATTTTAGAGATAAATAGAAAATCACACATGTTGGAAGTGTGATTTTAAAAAAGTACAATCAACCTTTGGAAGGGAATGATAAATTTGGCAGAAAATAATTATGGAGCAAGTCAAATTCAGGTTTTGGAAGGACTTGAAGCGGTTAGAAAACGCCCCGGTATGTACATTGGTTCTACCGACGTAAGAGGTTTACATCACCTTGTTTATGAAATAGTAGACAATGCTATAGACGAAGCTTTGGCTGGATACTGCGATAGTATTTATGTTTCAATAAATGGAGACAACAGTATAACTGTTGAAGATAACGGCCGTGGTATACCTGTTGATATTCAGGAACAGACAGGAAAACCTGCTGTTGAAGTTGTATTTACTATCCTTCATGCCGGAGGTAAATTTGGTGGAGGGGGATATAAAGTTTCCGGTGGTCTTCACGGGGTTGGTTCTTCTGTTGTTAATGCCTTGTCTGAATATACAGAGGTTGAAGTTTATAAAAACGGAAAAATTCATCATCAAAGATATGAAAGAGGTCCTGCAACTACTGAACTTAAGGTTATAGGGAATACAGATAAAACAGGAACCAGAGTTACTTTTAAGCCAGACTATAAAATTTTTGAAACTTTAGAATTTGAATATGATATATTACTTAAAAGACTTCGCGAACAGGCATTTTTAAATGCAGGTGTTAAAATTATACTAGAAGATAAACGTGCCGAAAGTGAAATGAAAGAAGAACTACATTATGAAGGTGGTATTAAAAACTTTGTATCTTTTCTTTTTAATGCTAAAAAGGAAAGAAAGGATACCCTTGAAAATGTACATGATGAAGTAATTTATGTAAGTGGTGAGAAAAACGGAAATGTGGCCGAGGTTGCTTTGCAGTGGAATAATGGTTATGATGAGGTTATAACTTCCTTTGCAAATAACATTTGTACAACTGAAGGTGGTACTCACGAAACAGGTTTTAAAACTGCACTTACAAGGGTACTTGTAGATTATGGTAAAAAGTATAAATTAATAAAAGAAAATGAAGAACTCACAGGTGAAGATGCAAGAGAAGGTATGATTGCTATTGTATCTGTAAAGCTTGAAGAACCTCAGTTTGAAGGTCAGACCAAAACAAAGCTTGGTAATTCTGATATGAGAACGTTGGTTGATAATATAGTAAGAGAAAAGTTTGCAGATTTTCTTGAAGAAAATCCATCTGTTGGTAAGGGAATTATAGAAAAAGCCCTTATGGCATCTCGTGCAAGAATAGCCGCAAGAAAAGCAAGAGAAGCTACCAGAAAGACTCCTCTAGGTTCAAGCTCACTACCCGGCAAACTCACAGACTGTATTATAAAAGACCCAACAAAAACAGAAATATATATTGTCGAAGGTGATTCTGCGGGTGGTTCTGCAAAGAACGGAAGAGATAGCAAATACCAGGCTATTCTTCCTCTTTGGGGTAAAATGCTTAACGTTGAAAAGGCAAGAGCAGATAAAGTATACGGAAACGATAAACTTACTCCTGTTATTCAAGCATTGGGAACAGGTATTGGTGAAGAATTTAATATTGAAAAATTAAGATATGATAAAGTAATTATTATGGCCGATGCCGACGTAGACGGTGCACATATTCAAACTTTGTTACTTACATTTTTCTTCAGATTTATGAGAGATTTGATAGAAACAGGCCATATATACCTTGCAAAACCTCCTCTTTATAAGGTTTCAAGAGGTAAAAAGAGTCAGGTTGCTTTTTCTGATGAAGAAAGAGACCAGATAAGCGAAACCCTAAAAGACGGTGACCCAAATGCAAAGGTTGATATAAGCCGTTATAAAGGTCTTGGTGAAATGAATCCGGAAGAACTTTGGGAAACAACAATGGACCCTAAAAACAGAATTCTTTTAAAAGTTACTCTTGATGATGCTGAAAAAGCAGATGAAACTTTTAGTATACTTATGGGTGATGAAGTAGAACCAAGACGTATTTTCATTGAAGAAAATGCTCAGTATGTTACAAATCTTGATGTTTAATGTGCAAAACCCTATGTTTTCCCTGAAAGGAATGAAATAAATTGGCAAAGAAAAACAAAAATTATGAAGATTCACATTTTGAGGAATATTTAGATACTCAAACCATTGTGGATGTAAATATAGAAAATAGAATGAAAGAAGCATTCATTGACTATGCCATGAGTGTTATCGTAAGCCGTGCGCTTCCCGATATACGAGACGGTTTAAAGCCTGTTCACAGAAGGATTTTATATTCAATGTATGAAGAACATCTTACTGTGGACAAACCATTCTTTAAATCCGCCACAACCGTAGGTAATGTTATTGGTAGATATCATCCACATGGTGACGCATCTGTTTATGACGCTATGGTTAGACTTGCTCAGGATTTTTCAATGAGATATCCTCTTATTGATGGGCATGGTAACTTTGGTTCAGTTGACGGAGACCCTCCGGCTGCATACCGTTATACAGAAGCAAGAATGAGTAAAATTGCAAATGTATTGCTTGAAAATATTGATAAGGATACAGTTGATTTTGCTCCTAACTTTGACGAAAAGAGAAGGGAACCATTGGTCCTTCCTACAAGAATACCAACTCTTTTAATAAATGGTAGTTCGGGTATTGCAGTAGGTATGGCTACAAACATACCTCCTCATAATTTGTCAGAGGTTATAGACGGTGTTGTTGCACAGATTGATGACCCTGAAATAACAACTGAAGAATTGATGCAGCACATTAAAGGTCCCGACTTCCCAACACATGGTACTATTATGGGAAGAAGTGGCATAAGAAGTGCGTATGAAACCGGTAGGGGAAAAATTATTATCCGCGCAAAAACTGAAATCCAAGAACACAGAGACGGAACCTCTTCCATTATTGTTACTGAACTTCCTTACCAGGTTAACAAAAAAATGCTTGTTGAATCAATTGCAGATCTTGTTAAAGATAAAAAGATAGAAGGTCTTTCTGATATTGATGACCATTCATCAGACCGTGTGGGCATAAGGCTTGAAATATTCTTAAAGCGTGATGCTAACCCTGCGGTAGTTTTAAACCAACTTTATAAATATACAAGACTTCAGGACAGTTTTTCTGTTAATATGCTTGCTATTCAGGATGGCAGACCAAAAACATTAAATTTGAAAGAAGTTTTGGCGGCATTTATAAAATTCCAGGAAGAAATTGTTACACGAAGAACAAAATATGACCTTGATAAAGCAAAAGCAAGAATGCATATTTTGGAAGGTTTGAAAATTGCACTTGATAATATTGACGCAGTTATTGAAACAATCCGCAGTTCGTATGATGATGCTAAAGAAAGACTTATGGGAAAATTCGGTTTTTCCGAAATTCAGGCACAAAGTGTACTTGATATGCGTCTTGCACAATTGCAAAAACTAAATGGCGAAAAAATTGATGACGAATACAATGACCTATGCGAACGATGCGAAGAATATAACAAACTTCTTTCCGACAGAAATGCTCTTATGGAACAGATTAAGGACGAACTTTTGGAAATTCGTGATAAATATGGTGATGAAAGATTTACCACCATCGAAAATAATTTTGATGAAATTGATGACGAAGATTTGATTGAAGAAGAGGAAGTTGTAATTACACTTACTCATTTTGGTTATGTAAAGAGACTTCCTTCCGATACATACAGGGCTCAAAGAAGAGGCGGCAAGGGCATCATAGGGTTGCAGACAAGAGAAGAAGATTTTGTTGAAACAATACTTACATGTTCTACTCATGATTATTTGTTGTTCTTTACTGACAAAGGAAGAATGTATAAATTAAAAGGATACAGAATTCCTGAGGGAGGAAGAACATCAAAAGGTACAGCTATTGTAAACCTTCTTCAGCTTGAAAGTGATGAAAAGGTAACTGCTACAATTCCTATCAAGGAATTTGAAGAAGATAAGTACCTTGTAATGATGACTAAAAACGGTACAATCAAGAAGACAGCACTTACTGAATATAATACTGCAAGAAAAGGCGGCATAAGGGCAATAGAACTTGAGGAAGATAACGAACTTATAAACGTAATTCTTACAGACGGTACAAAATCACTTATTATTGGTACACATGGTGGTAACGCAATTCGCTTTGACGAAAATGATGTTCGTCCAATGGGACGAGTTGCCCGTGGTGTACGAGGTATTAAGCTTGCAAAAGATGACTACGTTGTGGGTATAGGTGTATGCCGTGAAGACGGTGAAGTTCTTGTTGTTTCTGAATATGGTTTTGGTAAGCGCACCAGCCTTGATGAGTATAAAATTCAGGCTCGTGGTGGTAAGGGTGTAACGTCTTACAAGATTTCTGAAAAAACAGGTAATGTTGCAGGTATACATATTGTTGACAACACAAACGATATTATGCTTATCACAAGTGAAGGTGTAATTATCCGTATGGCTGCGGAGGATATAAATACTTTTGGTCGTGTTACAAAGGGTGTAACTATGATGAGACTTGATGAAGGAGTTAAAATTGTAGGTGTTGCTCTTACAGAACACGCTGAACCGGAAGAAGCATCTGAGGGAAATATTCAGCCTGAACAGGAAAACAACGAGGCAGAAAAGGCAGAAGTTTAATAAGGATACTTTAAAAATTTTTCACACAGGTAAAAGGAGTTTTTTAAAATGGTAGAAAATTTAAAAGCAATGACAGATGAAGAAATTATAAATTTCATCAACAAAATTGTAACAGATAACGACGACTTGGAAATAAAGGATTTAAAGGCAATACTTGCAGAAATTTCCGGCAGAAAAATGGAGAAAAAATACATAAATGTAATAGCTGAAAAGATAAAAGCAAAGTTACAGCCTGAACCTGTTGAAGAAAGAAGAAAAAAAGAACCTGTTAGGGAAGAAATGTCCTCAAAACCAACTTTTGATGACATTTATACTCCTGAATATGATGGCGAGGATGAAGAAGAAAAATATCCTGTTATGGCTTTTCTCGTTGGGTTGTACAGAATTTTTGCAGTAATATTTTTAATTGGTGTTATTGCTATAGCAGGCGTTATATCATTGCTAGTGTTTAAAGACCAAATTGCAATAGTTTGCGCAATTATGTTTGGTTCTATCATTTTGGGCATTTTTCTGTTTATTGCTTTTTATGGAATGGCAGAAAAATTAAAGCTGTATATGGACATAGAAAAACATTTGGGAAATTTATTAAATAAGTAATAAGAAGCGACTTTGTCGCTTCTTTCTTTACCCGATGAAAAGCAAGTTGATAAAGGTTATTGATATACGAAATAGTAAAAGGTGATAATATGAATAAAAAATACAAATCTATACTTTTTGATGTGGACGGGACGTTAATTTTATCACACATAGGGTTACTTGAAGCGCATAAGTACGCACTAAAAAATATAGGTATGCCTGTTCCTGATGAAGACACTCTTTTAAAGTGTATGGGGCCATCACCAAGGGTATCTATCAGAGAAATTCTCAAAGTGCCGGAAGACAAAGTGGAACTTGCCTATATTATAAACCGGGGTTATGTATATACTCGTGGATATAAGGAATTTGAAATAATTGACGGAATGGTTGATCTGGTTAAAGATTTGTACAAAGCAGGATATAAGATTTATACCGCATCAACAAAGGTAGACTGGCTTTGTGAACTGTGTCTTAAAGAAATGGGAATACTTCAGTATTTTGAAAAAGTGTGTGGTGCCTGTAATGACGGCGTAACACGTTACCTAAAGGATGATGTTATAAAATATGCCATTGAATGTGGCGCAGAAGATTGTATAATAATAGGAGACAGAAAATTTGATATTGATTCTGCAAAAAATTGTGGAATTGATAGTATAGGTATAACCTTTGGATACGGGTCCAAGGAAGAGGTTGAGGAACATAACCCAACATACGTTTGCAATTCTGTTGAGGAAATAAGAAAGATATTGTTATAAAAAATAAACGGTGAATTTTTCACCGTTTATTTTAATATATTATCACTTATACTATATCTTGGTGCAACCGAAAGAAAAACATCCTTTCCCGGTTGAAAGTCATTAAATTCAAGTTCTCTTGCTACTTCGCAAAAAGCAATTTCAGGAGAATTGTTTTCATTACTTAAATGCCCAAGCATAATTCTTTTTGTACCATTTTTTGCAAGGTAACAGGCCAAAGATCCTGCCTCTTTATTTGCAAGGTGCCCTTTATTTCCGGATATACGGCTTTTAAGGTGAGGGGGATACGGACCTGTTTGTAACAAGTGTTCGTCGTAATTTGCTTCTAAAAGTACCCCGTTACAACCCGTAAGATTTTTCACAACACTGTCGCTGATATGCCCTATATCTGTTGCAATGGCAAGCTTTTGTCCTTGTGTTTCCAGCACAAAGCCTGTTGGTTGCAAAGCGTCGTGAGGTATATCAAAGGGGGTTATTTTAATATCTCCTATTTCAAAGGATAGGTTTTTTGTAAATTTTAATATGTTGCTTTCTTCTATATCACCAATTTCCATACCTTCCCACGTGCCTTCACTGGCAAGAATGGGGATGTTGAATTTTCTTGACAATATTCCTATTCCTTTTGTATGGTCTATGTGTTCATGTGTAACCAATATGCGGTCTATTTTCTCAGGACAAATACCCATATCATTTAAATAAGCGGTAATTTTCTTACCGCTTATTCCACAATCTATTAAAATTTTAGTATTATTACTGCAAATAATGGTGCAGTTTCCGCTGCTACCACTTACAATAGACTGAAATGTAATCATAAAGCTAAATCCTGTTCAGTAGCGGGGTTGTCGTTTTTCTTACGAACAATCTGTGCCCCCAAAGCCTGAAGTTTGTGTTCAAAATCTTCATAGCCCCTGTCAATATATTTTAAATTGTAAACTTCAGTAACACCATTTGCTACCAATGCCGCAATAACCATACTTGCACCTGCACGAAGGTCAGTCGCCTTAACAGTTGCGCCTGTAAGGCTTTTTGCGCCTTCAATTATGGCAACTCTGCCGTCAACGTTTATCTTTGCACCCAGTCTTCGAAGTTCTTCAACATACTGGAAGCGGTTGTCCCACACGCTCTCGGTAACAATTGATGTACCGTTTGCAACAGACAAAAGAGCCGCAATCTGAGGTTGCAAATCTGTTGGGAACCCTGGGTAGGGTAAGGTCTTTACATTTGCCTTTTTCAAAGGTTTTGTGCGCGAAACCAAAATGCTATCATCAAATTCCTGAACATCTGCTCCCATTTCTTCAAGCTTTGAAGAAAGACTTTCCATATGTTTAGGAATTACGTTTTTAACCAATACATTTCCGCCGGTTGCAGCTGCGGCAATCATAAATGTACCTGCTTCAATCTGGTCAGGAATTATGGAGTATGTACCACCATTTAGTTTATTAACACCTGTAATACGAATGGTGTCGGTACCTGCACCTTTAATTTGCGCACCCATTGCATTTAAAAAGTTTGCAAAATCAACTACGTGGGGTTCCTTTGCAGCATTTTCAATAACTGTAACTCCCTCTGCTCTTACTGCAGCAAGAATGGTGTTTATTGTAGCGCCTACCGAAACAACGTCAAGGAATATGTGTGAAGCAACAAGTTTTTCGGCACTTGCGTCTATTATTCCGCCTGTTGTATCTACTGTTGCACCAAGGGCCTCAAAGCCTTTTATGTGCTGGTCAATAGGGCGAACACCAAAGTTACATCCACCGGGCATAGCAACAACTGCCTTGTTGAATCTGCCAAGGAGTGCACCTATAAGGTAATATGAAGCACGCATTTGTTGTACCTGTTCAAAGGAAGCTATATAGCTGTTAAGACGAGAACAGTCAATGACCAAAGTGTGTCTGTTATCCTTGAACTCAACTTTTGCACCTAATTTTTCTAATATATTACAAATTACATCAACATCGTGAATCACCGGTATGTTTTCGATTATACATGTGCCTTCGACCAATAATGCTGCCGGGATTATAGCAACTGCGGCATTTTTAGCACCGCTTATTGTAACTTCGCCTTCAAGCTTTTTCCCGCCCATTATTACAAATCTGTCCATGTATGTTCACCTACCTATTCTATAGTAATAAACATATACATTAAGGATAACACAAATTTGTAAATTTTACAATATATTTTTGAAAAAACTTAAATATTTTTTACACCTATTGATTTTACATGTATGTTATAGTATAATTTAGAAAAAATAAAAAAAGGTGAAGTTTTATGAAATATATAGTAATTTTAGGCGATGGTATGGCTGATGTACCAAGTGAAAAACTTGGGGGTAAAACACCTCTTGAAGTAGCCAATAAACCAAATATAGACAGGCTTTGCAAAATGGGCGAAATAGGTATGGTAAAAACTGTTCCTGATGGATTTGCTCCTGGCAGTGATGTTGCAAACCTTTCTGTTATGGGTTACGATCCTACGGATTTTTATACAGGCCGTTCTCCTTTGGAAGCTGTAAGTATGGGTATAGATGTTTTGCCAACCGACACAACATTCCGTACAAATGTTGTAACGGTTTCTGACGAACCTGCGTATAAGGATAAGACTATGATAGATTACAGTTCGGACGAAATTACAACGGAGGAAAGCCGTCAACTTATGAAAGTAATTGACGAAGAATTGGGAACGGAAAAATACAATTTTTTTGGTGGAATATCATACAGACATCTTTTGTTGTGGCATGACGAAATTGATGAGGTTAACTTTACTCCTCCTCATGATATTACAGGGAAAAAGGTTATGGATTATCTTCCTGACCATCCATTAATGCTTGAACTTATGGAAAAAAGTTATGAGATTTTAAAGGACCACCCTGTTAATAAAAGCCGTATTGAACGGGGGTTAAAACCTGCTAACTCTATCTGGATGTGGGGGCAGGGTAAAAAGGCAGCACTTATGCCATTTGAAGAAAAATACGGAATTAAAGGAGCGGTAATTTCTGCAGTTGACCTTGTTAAGGGAATTGGAATTTGTGCTCAAATGGAAAATATTGATGTTGAAGGTGCAACAGGAAATGTGGACTCAAACTTTGACGGAAAAGCAAAAGCAGCTATAGATGCTTTGGAAAGAAATGATTTTGTATATATACATATGGAAGCGCCTGACGAAAGCGGGCATCATTTTGACAAGGATGCAAAAGTGCTTTCAATAGAACTTATTGACCAAAAGGTTGTTGGACCAATTTACAATGCCTTGCTTGAAAGAGGAGAAGATTTTGCATTTTTAATTATGCCCGACCATCCAACGCCAATAGATATAGGAACACATACCGCAAACCCTGTTCCTTATGCAATTTATCGTAGTAACAATCCCGGGAATTGCGGCCTTTCATATACAGAAGCAAATGGTGCAAAAGGGGATTTTGTTGACAAAGGGCACCAATTAATGGAGAAATTCATAAACGGATAAAATTTTTATATAACCATATAATATTTATAAGGGGCGATATTATGAATACAGATGCTTTGTTTAAAATTTCTTATGGACTTTTTGTTCTTATTGCAAGAGAAAATGATTTTGATAACGGTTGTATAATCAATACATTTTCCCAGATTACCAATACGCCAAACCGTGTGGCTGCCATTGTTAATAAAACAAATAAAACTGCAGACATGATACGTAAAACAGGTGTATTTAATGTAAGTACACTTTCGGAAAGCACAACTTTTGAAGTGATTAAAAATTTTGGTTTTCAAAGAGGAAATGATGTAAATAAATTTGTGGAATTTACAGATGTTGCAAGAAGTGAAAATGGACTTTTATATTTATCTGAGTTTTCCAATTCATATTTTAGCTGTAAGGTAATAGAAACCGTTGATTTTGGCACTCATTATATGTTTGTTGCGGACCTTGAGGATGCAGAAATTTTGAATGAAGAAAATTCTGTTACTTATGACGACTACTATGGTAAAATAAAGCCAAAACCCGAAAACAAGGTTAAAGGTTACAGATGTAAAATATGCGGATATATATATGAGGGGGAAGAATTGCCCGACAATTATATATGCCCACTTTGTAAGCACGGACCTGACGATTTTGAGAAAATTTTGTAATATTTGACGGAAAAGTAGAACTTTTGTTCTGCTTTTTTGTTTTTTTGCGATACTTTAAGGTATAAAAGTATTGAAATATGTTTTTTGTTGTTGTATAATAGAATAGTATATATGTTGGTTTTTTACAGCATTTTCGCAAAAAAGGTTAGAAATGCTGTTAAAGTCATATATAAAAATGATTAAGGGGATGTTTTTGTGAACAAAAGGAATATACCTTTTTCGCCTCCGGATATTTCAGATTTGGAAATAGAAAATGTTACTGAGGTTTTAAAAAGTGGTTGGATTACAACCGGCCCAAAAACCAAGCTTTTTGAAAAAACTATTGCGGAATATTGCGGTACAGAAAAGGCTGTGTGCCTAAACTCTGCCACAGCCTGTATGGAAATGGCCCTTCGTGCTATGGGCATTGGAGAAGGTGACGAGGTTATTACTTCCGCATATACATATACTGCAAGTGCAAGTGTTATTTGCCACGTTGGTGCAAAGGTGGTTTTGGTTGATACTGCAAAAGATAGCTATTTTATGGATTATGATAAGCTTGCAGATGCAATTACTGAAAAAACAAAGGCAATTATTCCTGTTGATATAGCAGGTGTAATGTGTGACTATGATAAAATATTTGAAATTGTTGAAAGTAAAAAACATTTGTATAAGCCAAATAATGATTATCAAAAGGCGCTTGGCAGGGTAATGGTTCTTGCAGATTCTGCCCACGGCTTTGGCGCAGAATATAAGGGTAGAAAAAGCGGAGAAGTAGCAGACTTTACAAGTTTTTCTTTCCACGCCGTTAAAAACCTTACAACAGGCGAAGGCGGTGCTTTGACATGGAATAATATTGAGGGTATTGATAATGAGGAACTTTACAAAAAGTTTATGCTTTTAACCTTGCACGGTCAGTCAAAGGATGCCTTGGCCAAAACACAGCTTGGTGCGTGGGAATATGACATTGTTGCACCTTACTTTAAATGTAATATGACTGATATTATGGCGGCAATAGGTCTTGCCCAGTTTGAAAGATATCCGTCAATGCTTAAAAAGAGAAAAAGACTTATATCAATGTATAATATAGGTCTCCGTGGTTTGGGTTTTGACAGCATGGACCATTATAACGACCAGGTTGTGTCAAGCGGACACCTGTTCCTTACAAGAATTGTTGGAAAAGATGCGGATTTTAGAAATAACTTTATAACAAAAATGGCAGAACGCGGAATTGCTTGTAATGTGCATTACAAACCTCTTCCTATGCATACGGCATATAAAAATCTTGGGTTTGATATAAAGGATTATCCTAATGCATACAATCAGTTCGCAAATGAAGTTACTCTTCCTCTTAATACACTTATGACTGAGGATGATGTAGAATATGTTGTTGAAAATATAGTGGAGGTAATCAATGAACATAATAGTTAGAAATGCGACAAAAGAAGATTTGCCACAAATTGTTGATTTACACATGGAATGTTTTCCTGATTATTTTTCCACGAAAATGGGCAAAAAAATTCTTTCTTCGTATTATGAAAAATATTTAGAAACAGATCCCGATTTGTTTTTTGTTGCCTGTGACAATGAAACTTATAAGGTTGTGGGATTAACTAACGGTTATGTATACGGAGATGGAAGGTCGTTACGTGGAGATTTTATAAGTGACAATAAATTCAAACTTGTATTTAGAATTTTGCTTATGCTTTTGAAGTGTGATTCGGTTGTTTGGAAGAAAGTTATAAATATATTAAAGACCAAAAAGGAACCTATTAAACCAGTAAATAAACAGAAACAAAATAAGCCAAAAAAGAAAAAGATTGACCTCTTATCTATTTGTGTAAAAAGTGAATATAGAGGATCAGGGGCTGCGTCAATTATGATTGATAATTTTGACAAGTCTTGTATTGAACAAGGTGTTGAGCAATACTCTTTGTCGGTATTTCCGGATAATTGTCGTGCCGTAGCGTTTTATCAAAAAATAAGTCGGAGGCCAAGC
>JAZSRE010000001.1:0-3587 GCA_045538345.1 Clostridia bacterium | reverse complement strand
CTTGGCCTCCGACTTCTGCCAGTACAAAACCTAAACGCCCTGTAAAAGAGCCTCTTTTGTTATCCATAATAACACCTCTCTAAATAAATACCTATCGCATTATATCATAAATTAATGTAAAAATCAACCATTTTTCTTTTTGCTTTGATAAAATGCCGTTATTTTAGCCAATAAAAAATCGGGCAAAAATCTACTGAAAAAAACAGCAATTTTAAATTTAAATCCGGGAATTATAAGGTTCTTTTTCTTAAACATTTTATCAACTGCATATTTTGCAACATATTTTGAACTTGCTCCCTTTACTCCATCACCGGTATTTGCAACGGAACTAAATTCCGTTTCAACAGTACCCGGACATAAAGTACCTACGTAGATATTTTGCCCGCGCACCTCTTCTGCAATTGCCTGTGTTAAACGCAGTACATAAGCCTTAGACGCATAGTAGGAAGAAAACGTAGGTCCGGGGGCAAAAGCCGCAGACGAAGCCACATTTAAAATATAACCTCTTTTTTCCCTGGTAAACTTTCTAACAAAAAACTTGGTAATAATATGTAACGCCGTAATATTTACATTTATCATATTTATTTCTCTGTCAAGGTCAGTTTCTGAAAAGCCCCCAAAAACACCAAGCCCTGCACAGTTTACAACTACATCAATATCTTCATTAACAAGCCACTGACAAAGTTTAGTACAACTATCCAGATGGGCCAAATCACAACTTATTGTTGTACAATTAACACTTACATTCTTTTTTATTTCATCTAGTTTATCTCCACGTCTTGCAACAAGAAAAAGGTCGTATCCTTTTTTAGCAAGTTCATAAGCAATATCACGCCCTATTCCCGAGCTTGCTCCTGTAACTAAAGCCTTCAAAAAATCACCCACTTTTATAATATAATTAAATTGTACCACAACCCTTAAGAAAAAGAAAGATTTTTATTGAAAAACTATTGACAACACGAAAAAACAATGGTAGAATGTATAAGAATTTGTAAAAGCTATGACGAAGACGGTCGAGTAAATAAAGTTGCAGAGAGTCAGCGGTTGGTGAAAGCTGATAACGGAATTTATTCAATGACCCATCACTTCCGAGCTGAAGGTGTGAAAATTGCAGTAGTGCCTTTCGTGAATGCTACGTCAGTGCAAAGGACTTGATAGAGTTTTAAGGTGGTATCGATGTATTCGGTGCAATTTGAGTGGTACCGCGGATTAGTTTATCTAACCCGTCTCAAAGACATAAGCTTTGGGACGGGCTTTTTGATTTTTTAAAGAACATAATGAAGAGGTGAAAATAATTCAATGAATAGCAAACGTGTTACGTTATTTGCAGGCCATTATGGCAGCGGAAAGACAAATATTGCAGTAAACTGGGCTAAAAACTTAAAAGCACAGGGAAAATCAGTAACCATTGTAGACCTTGATATTGTTAACCCCTACTTCCGTACAAAAGACAGCCAAAAGGATTTTGACGAACTTGGCATAAAGCTTGTATGTTCAGAATTCGCAAACACAAACCTTGACATACCTGCCTTGCCAAAAGAAATTTACGGTGCAATTGCCGACAAAAATTCATATCTTATAATGGATATAGGCGGTGATGACGTAGGTGCTGTGGCAATGGGAAGATACACCCCCCTTGTTTTAGAAGAAGATAATTATGAAATGATTTATGTTGCAAACTGTTATAGGCCACTTACAAGAACAGCAACAGATACCCTTGAGGTTATGAGAGAAATTGAAGCCGCAAGCGGTATTAAATTTACTTCCATTATAAATAATTCTAATTTAGGGGTTGAAACTACAGTAGAAAATGTGGTAAAATCTAATATATATGCGCAGGAACTTTCAAAATTAAGCAAACTTCCTGTTTTATATACAACAGTCAACAATTCCATCGTTAAAGATATTGGTGATAAAGTACCAAATATTTTCCCTCTGGAATTGCAAAAAAACAAATATTAATTTTTATATTGAAAGAAGGTATGGTTATGGCAAAATTAACATTTAAAACAGACCTTTGTAAAGGCTGTGGACTTTGTGTAAATGCATGTCCTAAAAACTTGCTTAAAATTGCTACAGACAAAATTAACCAAAAAGGTCATTCTCCTGTAGAAATGACAGACGAAAGTCAGTGTATAGCTTGTGCTTTTTGCGCAACAATGTGTCCTGACTGCATTATAACAGTAGAAAGGTAAGGTGAAATAAAATGGCAGAAAAAGTTTTGATGAAAGGTAATGAAGCTATTGCAGAAGCTGCAATTACCGCAGGTTGCCGTCATTATTTCGGCTACCCTATTACTCCGCAGACAGAAATTGCTGCATATATGGCTAAAAGAATGCCAAAAATTAACGGAACATTCCTTCAGGCAGAAAGTGAAGTTGCCGCAATCAATATGGTTTACGGTGTATCAGCTACAGGTAAACGTGTTATGACATCTTCCTCCAGCCCTGGTATATCACTTAAGGCAGAAGGCCTTTCATACCTTGCAGGTGCTGACCTTCCTGCACTTGTTGTTAATGTTGAACGTGGTGGTCCTGGTCTTGGTGGTATTCAACCATCACAGTCTGACTATTTCCAGGCAACAAAAGGCGGCGGTCATGGTGACTACAGAATGATTATTCTTGCCCCTTCCTCTGTTCAGGAAATGGCTGACCTTACAATTAAAGGCTTTGACCTTGCTGATAAATACAGAATGACATCTATGATTCTTGCAGACGGCACAATTGGTCAGATGATGGAACCTGTAGAAATTAAGGAAAGTGAAAACATTAACACTTACGAAAAACCATGGGCACTTACAGGTACAGAATGCAAAAGAGAGCATAACGTTGCAAACTCATTGTTCCTTGTTCCCGAACAACTTGAAAAAGTAAACTTCGAAAGATTTGAAAGATATGCTCAGATTGAAGAAAACGAAGTTATGTATGAAGAATTTATGATGGATGATGCCGAAATATGCGTAGTTGCATTCGGTATTGCGGCACGTGTTTCACAGAATGCTGTTGTAGAAGCAAGAAAGCAGGGCATCAAGGTTGGTATGATAAGACCAATCACACTATGGCCATTCCCTAAAAAAGTTCTTAATGCAGCTGCTGACAAAGTTAAATCATTTATTTCTGTTGAACTTTCAATGGGTCAGATGATTGAAGATGTTAAGCTTGCAACAGAATGCAAAAAGCCTGTAACACTTTGTAACCGTGTTGGCGGTATGATTGTTACACCGCAGCAGGTACTTGCAGAAATCAAGAAAGCAAACGGAGGTGCTCTATAATGGTAGTATTTGATAAACCAAAAGCATTGACAGATGTGCCACTACATTATTGCCCCGGCTGTACACATGGTATTGTACACAGACTTGTGGCTGAAGTAATAGATGAACTTGGTATTGAAGGTTCAACCATCGGTGTTGCTCCAGTTGGTTGTGCGGTTTTGGCATACAACTATTTTGCATGTGATATGGCGGAAGCAGCTCACGGACGTGCTCCTGCAGTTGCAACAGGTATAAAACGTGCAGACCCAAGCAAAGTAGTATTCACATATCAGGGAGACGGTGACCTTGCCTCTATCGGTATGGCTGAAACTGTTCA
>JAZSRE010000020.1:0-2163 GCA_045538345.1 Clostridia bacterium | reverse complement strand
CCATACCATGTGCCTTTGCAATCTGCTGACCGGCACCTGCTCGAGTAACAGTATAAGACTTAAGGTTAGGGCTAAAGCCTTCAATAATATCTGTTACATTTACTCCAAGCGCAGCTGCACAACGATAAATAAAAGCAAAGTTAAGGTCTGCTTCACCATTTTCACACTTTATGTATTCAGCCACTGTAACACCTGTTTTTTCAGCCATTTCTTCACAGGTATAGTTTTCAATAAGACGAAGTTCACGAATACGCTGTGCCATTTCCTTAATTTTTAAACTAATATCCATTGAGTTTTCCATATAGTATTCCCTCTCCTTTTTATGAGGCATAAAAAAACCCGCCTCAAAGAATAAAGTAAAACCTTTGAGACGAGTGCAAAATTTCACCCGCGGTACCACTCAAATTGCGATTTTTAAACCGCCACTCTCAGGGTCTATCAACCCCTAATGCACTAACGCAGCAATCACGAGAAGGTTCTACTTGCCAAATAGCTTTCTTCCTCCCAGCTCAGAAGCTACAAACATATAAAATCCGCTATGGCTCGCACCAACCGCCAATTCTCTAAAAGTTTCAGTTTATATGCACTCTTCGTCAAAGCCTTTATTTTTTCTTTGAATATAATACCACAAAATCATTTGTTTGTCAATATATTTAATCAAATTCTCTTCTGCCTTACATATTTGTATCTGATGGTACGGCAAATGGTACTCCTGATGGTGCAAGCTTGCCCAAATGTACAAAACCCGTTTCGTCAAAATAAACCTTTTGGCAATGACATCTGCGTTTTCTTGGTTCATTAGATGGATTTGTTCCTTCAAGGCAATGGTGACAAATCCATAGTTCGGTTTTATCAGGAGAATAAAAGAAAGTAGCATGTCCAGGTCCATAATTCCCATTACCTTTTTTTAAGATAATATCAGGATATTTTTCCCAAGAATCCGCATTTACCATTTCTCCGCCTTTGAATTCAAGCAAACCAATAGCATAATCATCACTCCAACAACCGTTGGCACTGTATAAAATAAAAAGTCTTCCATTAGGGCTTTTTACAAAATAACCACCTTCAACTATTGCCTGTTCTTTATCATATGGAGGCACAAGTTCCCATGAAAGTTCAGGCTTAGCGATTATTGCCATTTCACCAACAGGCTCTGTTGGTGATTTAAGTTCCTGTACAGCTATCATCTGTATTCCGTCAATTACCGGTGAACAACAAAGGTAAAGCTTACCGTTTTCAGTATCCTGATAAACTGATGGGTCAATTGCAAAGATATCACGGTTAATATGTCCGCTTATTTTAAAACCATCAAATGGAGAATCAGTCTTTGCTTCAAGGACAATAACATGTTTTAAAACATCATCAGGACCATTTTGACAGCTTGTATATATATACCATTTTCCATTTATGTAATGAAGTTCTGGTGCCCATAAAAAACCGTATGTATCATCTTCGGCATTTGATTTGTATGCCAGGCGGCTTTCACTATTTGAAAACATATCCTCAAATTTTTCGGCACGATGTATTGTTAATGCATCATCACCCCAAAGCGGAAACCCTGTTGTTGAAATACCATAATAACACTTTTCTTTTTCACAATATACAATGCATGGGTCAGGATGCCCATCATCACCTAAAGGATTCACAAAAGTCTTTTTACCCGTTATATCCATAGTAGGAATATTAAAACTTTTATTTAATTCTATCATATCATATACTCCTTTTTCAGATAAATAATATAGGAATAATATACCATGAAATGTATTGAAAGTCAACAAACAAAGAAACCAACTAAATTCTATTAGTTGGTTTCTTCTATAAACATTTGATTTTCAACATAATTAATTAAATCATTTTCGTTACATATATTTGGACTTGCATCATTAAGCATTTCCTGAACATCATAAGAAAGTGTTGAATAATATTTATATGCATTTGGACATTTTTCAAGCAAATCACTGAAATTTTTATAATTTTTCATATCATCACCTCATTAAACATATTTTATTATATTTTTTCTGTTATTTTATAAATTATGTATTTTACTTGATAAACAGTAAAAAAGGATACGAACTTTAAATTCGTACCCTTTTTTCGATAAATTCCAATTAGAAGTTTTTATTATCCTTCTTCTGTTCATTTCTGTTCTGCTCTTTCTTATTC
>JAZSRE010000165.1:0-1561 GCA_045538345.1 Clostridia bacterium | reverse complement strand
GTAACTCAGTATGGCAATCGGTATTGCAAGCCTAAGTTCCGCAACAGGTATAAGTGACAAAAGTACTACCGCAAGTTCCTTTGAAAACATTGCCACAAAATTAATTATTGCGTCTTTCATATTATTCTCCTTCATATAAACATAATACACTGATTATATTATATAATTTTTTTGTACAAAAATCAAGAAATATTTGTTATTAAGGTTAATTTTATTGAAAAACTTATCCGTTGACATAAAAAGTACTGTAGGTGTATAATAATATAGGTATATTATTTTAAAAATTAAAAGAAGGAGGTACAGATATGTCAGCAGAAAACAACGAAATCAGAAATGATTTTACACCTGACTTTGAACTTTTAAACGAAATGTTGGAATCAAAGCAGATTTTAAAGTTAAAAACAGAACTTTCTGAAATGAATGAATATGACGTGGCATCTTTTATCGAAGAAATTGACGACGAAAAAATCATTATGGTATTCCGCCTGCTGAAAAAAGATGTTGCCTCCGATGTATTTGCATATTTGCCCAGTGACACACAGGAGCATATTATTGAACGCATAAACGATACCGACCTTCGTGACATTATAGACGATTTATTTATTGATGACGTGGTTGACCTTTTGGAGGAATTGCCTGCAAACGTTGTACGACGCATTTTAAAAAACGCCAACCCCGACAAAAGAAAAACCATAAACGAATTTTTACAGTATGCAGACGGCAGTGCCGGAAGCATTATGACATCGGAATATGTTGCCCTTAAAAAGCACATGAAGGTTTCCGATGCAATTTCCTATATAAGAAGAAATGCAGTTGACAAAGAGACAATTTATACCTGCTATGTAACAAGCGGTAAACGTCAACTTGAAGGTGTTGTTACCCTTAAGGAACTTGTAATTGCAGATGAGGATACAATTATAGAAGACATAATGGACACACACGTTATCCGCTGTGTAACTGCAGATAATCAGGAAGATGTTGCCCGCATGTTTACGGACTACGATCTTTTGGCGCTTCCCGTTGTTGACCACGAGGAAAGAATTGTAGGTATCATCACAGTCGATGACGCCGTAGACGTAATTGAAGAAGAAGCAACCGAAGATATGGAAAAGATGATGGCTATTACCCCTACGGAAAAGCCATATTTAAAGACAGGTGTTTTTGAAACCTGGAAAAGCCGTATTCCGTGGTTGTTACTGCTTTTGCTTTCTGCCATCTTTACGGGAAGTATTATAGGGCATTATGAATCCGCCCTTTCAAAAGCAGTTATTTTAACAAGCTTTATACCTATGCTTATGGGTACAGGCGGTAATTCGGGAAGTCAGGCATCGGTTACGGTTATCCGTGGTATGTCACTTGGAGATATAGAATTTGGTGACCTTTTAAAGGTTTTATGGAAGGAAATAAGAGTTTCACTGCTTTGCGGTGTTTCTTTGGCAGTTGTTACATTTGCAGAGGTTTGGTTTTTAGACGGTGAATCGGGATGGGTTATACCTTTGGTAGTTTCCCTTGCTATGCTGGTTACTGTTGTAATTGCTAAAATTATAGGTTGTATGCTGCC
>JAZSRE010000017.1:0-2862 GCA_045538345.1 Clostridia bacterium | reverse complement strand
TATACACGTCACGATTATTTCAGACGCATTATGTGTAATCTTTTAGGAAATTGGGTTGACTCAGGTGAATATCCTGCAGATATGAAAACTCTTGAGGTTATTGTTAAGGGTATTTGTTATAATAACGCAAAAGATTACTTTAAATTTTAAAAAGATTAAACGGTGCAAAAAAATTTGTACCGTTTTTTTTAAAATAATCATTGCAAAAAATGTTTATTTATGGTATTATATAAAAAAATATTGAAAGGATGTTAATATGTTAAAATCAAAGAAAATTTTTGCTTTGGTTACAGCTATACTTGCAATAGGACTTATGATAGTTCCTGTTATATGTAGCGCTGATGACGGAGCAGAAATCGTAAGCAATATGTTTTCTACACCATGGGCACTTGTTCCCCCTGTAGTAGCTATTGCATTGGCGTTAATCACAAAAGAAGTTTACAGTTCACTTTTTGTAGGTATTGTTATCGGTGGTTTGTTCGCTACTAACTTTTCACCTATCAAAACAGTTGACGCTGTTGTAAACGAAGGTTTTATCGGTTCAGTATCAAGTCTTGCAGGAATCTTCCTGTTCCTTGTACTTCTTGGCGTACTTGTTGCACTTATCAACAAATCAGGCGGCAGCCAGGCATTTGGTGAATGGGCAAAGAACAACATCAAATCACGTACAGGTGCTATGCTTGCAACTTTTGCACTTGGTGTACTTATTTTTATCGATGACTATTTCAACTGCTTGACAGTTGGTACAGTTATGAAACCGGTTACAGATGCACATAAAATTTCAAGAGCAAAGCTTGCTTATATTATAGATGCAACTGCTGCTCCTATCTGTATGATTGCTCCTATTTCTTCATGGGCTGCTGCAGTTTCAGAATTTGCTCCTGAAGGCAAAGGTCTTTCACTTTTCGTACAGGCTATTCCCTACAACTTCTACTCACTTTTGACATTGGTATTCGTTATCGCAATTGCTCTTATGAAGTTTGACTACGGTCCAATGAAGCTTCATGAAAAAAATGCTCTTGCAAACGGTGATTTGTTCACATGTGGTGAAAAAGCTGAAGCTGTTAAGGTTGAACCTTCAGCAAAGGGTAAGGTTATTGACCTTGTTCTTCCTGTTGTTGTACTTATTATAGTTTGTGTATTTGCACTTGTATATGTTGGCGGTATATTTGACGGTATGAGCTTTGTTGATGCATTTGGTAACACAGATGCAACAGTTGGTCTTCCTTGGGGCGGTATCATCGTTGTTGTACTTACAATGATTTATATGGTTGCAAGACGTCTTATGACTTTCAAGGAAGCCATGGACTGTGTACCTAAAGGCTTTATAGCTATGGTACCTGCTATTACAATTCTTACAATGGCTACATCACTTAAGAATATGACAGGTCTTTTGGGTGCAGATGTTTACGTTGAATCACTTATGAACGGCGCTGCTTCAGGTCTTGCAAGCTTCTTGCCTGCAATCATCTTCCTTGTAGCTTGCTTCCTTGCATTCTCAACAGGTACATCTTGGGGTACTTTCGGTATTCTTATTCCTATAGTTGTTGCAGTATTCCCTGAAGGCAGCACACTTCTTATAATCGGTATGTCTGCTTGTCTTGCAGGTCCTGTTTGCGGTGACCACTGCGCACCAATTGCAGATACAACAATTATGTCATCTGCAGGTGCTGAATGTAACCACGTTAACCACGTATCAACTCAGTTGCCTTATGCAATTACAGTTGCATCAATTTCATTTGTAATGTACTTGCTTGCAGGATTTGTACAGAATGCTTACATTCTTCTTCCTGTAGGTATCGTTCTTACAATTGCAACATTGTTTGTAATTAAAAAAGTTACAGCTGATAAATAAATTTGTAAAATAAAAACCTTGTTCAAAACGAACAAGGTTTTTATTTTTTTCTTTTCATAAACCAATGCAATGTAACAGCAATAATGACACCGAAGCCAAAGTATCCGCTTATTGGGTATACAAGACCTATTAAATCTCCAAAACCAAACAAACTACAAAACCAACCCACAACACATAATATAAAAACAAAGAGTTTCTTATAATGTTTAAACCACATAGATTTTTGCTCAATATACTCTGCAACTCCTACAATACTTGAAAGTGATGTTCCAAACATAGCAAAAAACAAAGATATGGCATATAAAACGCCAACAACATCATTTATCTTATAACCAAGCTCAAGCATAGGCAATTCTGATTCTGCCACAGTTATATCTGCACATATACCAAGCAAAACGCAAAGTGAAATTATAAACATTATTATACTGCCAAAACCTACTCCTTTTACAACATTCTTTTTATCAACAAGCAAAGCAATTGGTGCAATAATACCTATTGAACAAAAAAGATTGTGTGATGAATAAGTAATTGCAGAAAATAACCAATTATTAATAAGCACATTATCGTTTACAGATTTAAAATCAAAAGCAAAGTTGCCTTTGATAATTGAAATACTACCTATAACAACAGCGCATAATATCATAAATGGAACAAGTTTAGAAAGCGCATTTACCATACCGTTAACTCCACCCATAGTTGCAATAGCAACTATTAAGCAAAAAATACCACAGCCAACGTATTGCGGAACACCACACATACGGTTTAAAAGTGCACCTGCACCTGCAGACATTATAACAAGTATACTAAACATAAAAACTGTTGTTACTACACCTACCAAAACCCTTAAAAGAGGTATTTTTTCCCATACAACAAGCTTGTCCATATCAATAATATCTGTATTGTGAACAAGCCGTATAATAACAACACCAAATAAAAAATGCAATAAAAAGGCAAGTCCAATACCTAAAATACCTTTAATTCCAAAAGAACCAAAAAACTGCCATATT
>JAZSRE010000031.1:0-20080 GCA_045538345.1 Clostridia bacterium | reverse complement strand
GGTTATGCAAAACCGAATAGCGAAAGGGTATATTTAATAAGTAAGGCTCTAAATGTAACTGAAGCTTGGCTTATGGGATTTGATGTTCCTTCGAACAGAAATTTAGAAAATATCTCTAAAAAGTATTCCGAACCAAGCATTACAGAAGATTACACGACTTTCCCTGTAATCGGTGAGGTTGCAGCAGGATATGATAAAATAGCTATAGATGATTGGACAGGTGAAAAGGTAGATATACCTAATTCATATTTAAAAGGACATAGAACAGATGAATTTTTTGTTTTGTGCGTCAAAGGGGATAGTATGTATCCTACTTATCAAGAAAATGATAAGGTACTTATTCTAAAACAAAGTTCTTTGGATTATAGTGGTCAAATAGGTGCTATTGTTTATGATGATTGTGCTACACTTAAAAAAATAGAGTATAAAGAGGGTGAAGATTGGTTGAGGCTCATAGCCATTAACCCAAGCCACCCACCAAAGAAGATAGAAAATGAAGATTTGGAACAATGCACAGTTCTTGGTGTTCCAAAACTGTTAATAAGAGATATAAATGATTAAATAAAAAACCGCCCTGCTACCAACAGGACGGCTAATACGGTGCTACCAACACCGTGCAATATAGAGCATATTGTTATATACTCCTTTTCACAATTATAGTATATCATTATGCTCTTTATTTGTCAAATACAAATAGGGAGGAATATTATGAAAAAAAGAAAGGACGGACGGTATCAAAAATCCAAAACCATAAATGGTAAGAGAATTGTTTTTTACAGTTCTGAACCTACCGAGAAAAAAGCAATACGAGACATAGAAAATCAAATGCTTATATATTCTCAAAAGGAACTGCTTGGAAAAACATTCGGCGAGGTTGCTGATGAATGGGAAGAAACTCATTACAAAAATCTCGAATGGCAAACCGAAAGACGTTACAAGTCAATGGTGCTGCACTTACTTAATGGTTTTACATCAACAAACGGGTTTAAAAAGGAGTACATCAAATCAATAAGTTCAAGAGACATTGAACGCTTCTTTGAAGAAATGGTATCCTTGAATTACAGTACGAAAAGTCTTAAGGACCAAATGTCCGTTACCAAAATGATTTTCAAGTATGCTGTAATAAAGGGCTATATAAATAATAACGTTACCGAATATTTGTCGCCACCAAAGGGAACACCTAAAGTTATCAGACAAAGCCTAAGCGATAAAGAAATTGAAATTGTAAAAAATAATACAAATTCACAATTCGGTCTGTTAGCCTACTTTATGATGTTTACCGGACTGCGAAAAGGCGAAGCTCTTGCATTGACGTACGCCGATATAGACCTAAAGAATAATGTAATAAGTATAACAAAGTCAATTGAGCATTACGGAGATATGCCAAGAGTTAAAATGCCAAAAACGGAAGCAGGAACAAGAAAGGTGCCTCTGTTGGATGTCGTAAAAAACATCTTACCTAAAGGAAAACAAACCGATATTGTTTTTTCTGAAAACGGCAACTATATGCGAAACTCTTATTTCAATAAATACTGGAAAAGTTATTGCGAAGAAACAGGCTTAAAAATAACATCACATCAACTGCGACATACTTTCGCAACCCTGCTTTACGAATGGGAAATAGATGTTAAGGATAGTCAGGAGTTGTTGGGTCATTCTGATATAAGCACAACAAGAAACATATATACACATATTAGGCAAAACAGAATTACCGATACAACAAACCGAATCAACGCAAAACTTCAAAATGCAGTCAATATGTAGTCATAAGCGGAAAAAAGAGCGAAATTTCATCCTTTTAATAGAGTTCAAATCCCTCTCTCTCCGCCAAAAATAGAGGTACCCATAATTGGGTGCCTCTTTTTTTATACGAAGGGATTCGAACCCCGAGGGGGCTGCAAGCGTTAATAAAACGATTGATAATCGTTTTTAGCGAAGCAGGTACGCAGGCGGGTACCGAAATGCACAAGCATTTGGGTCGCCAAGTAATTAGGACGCGAAGCGGTCGTGTCCCTCTCTCTCCGCCAAAAATAAAAGGCACTCACATCAAGTGAGTGCCTTTTTTATGTATTGATTGAATTTTTATACACTAGATGTTATAATATAATATATCTTTTTGAGTATTATTTAAAATTTTCAATTTGAAAAAGGTGATTATTATGAATATTGTTATTGCAACAGATTCTTTTAAAGGTAGCCTTACTTCACTGCAAGCAGGTAATGCAATACAAGAGGGAATAAAAAAAGTATACAAAGATACCCAAATAACAGTATGCCCAATTGCAGATGGCGGGGAAGGTACCGTTGAAGCTATGTCATATATAAAAGGCAGTGAATTTATAACGGTTTCGGTACAAGGCCCTCTTGATGAAAAAGTTGATGCCCAATATGTTATAAACAACGGCACAGCAATAATAGAAATGTCATCTGCCTCTGGAATTACCCTGGTTGACAAAAAAGATTTAAACCCTCTTAACACCACAACCTACGGAGTTGGTGAAATAATTGCTGACGCAATTAAAAGAGGTTGCCGAAAGTTTATAATAGGCATTGGCGGAAGCGCCACAAACGATGGCGGTACAGGAATGCTTAAAGCATTGGGATACAAATTTACAGACAAAAACGGAAATGATGTTGAAAACGGTGCAAAAGGGCTTGAAAACCTTAGCAATATAAACGCAGAAAATGTTATACCACAACTTAAAAACTGTATGTTTCAAATAGCCTGCGATGTTAAAAACCCCCTTTGTGGAGAAAATGGCTGCAGTGTAGTTTACGGACCTCAAAAGGGAGCAACTCCCAAAATGATTGAAAAGATGGATAAATGGCTTTTCAACTATTCACAAATTGCCAAAACTGTTAACCATAAAGCAAATCCGAAGGCAGAAGGGGCAGGTGCGGCAGGAGGTATGGGCTTTGCCTTTTCCGCCTTTTTAAAAGCCGAACTAAAACCAGGCATAGACCTTATTATAAAAGAGACAAACCTTGAAAACCATATTAAAAATGCAGATATAGTCATAACAGGGGAAGGGAAGCTTGACGGCCAGTCCACAATGGGCAAAGTTCCCTTAGGAGTTGCAAAACTCGCAAAAAAACATAACAAAAAGGTAATTGCTTTTGCAGGTTGGGTTACAGAAGATGCAAAAAAACTTAACCAATGTGGTATTGATGCATTTTTCCCCACACTAAAATACCCATGTACATTAGAAGAAGCTATGATTCCCGAAAATGCATTTAACAACCTTGCAGACACAGTTGAACAAACCTTCCGATTGTTAAAAGCAAATAATTTGAAAAATGCCCGTCTTTAAAAGACGAGCATTTAGTTTATTCCTCTTTCTCCAATTCATTTAACATATTCTCAATAAAAATCCCGTATCCCCTCGTAGGATCATTAACAAAAACATGTGTTACAGCTCCCACAATTCGTCCATTTTGCAAGATGGGTGAACCCGACATACCCTGCACAATACCACCTGTGCGATTTAAAAGGTCCTGGTCTGTTATACGGACAACCATACTTTTATTATCGTTTGAGTTTTCATTTATCTTTTCAATTTGAATATTAAATTTTTCTACCTTATCACCGTCTATACAACAAAACATAAAGGCAGGACCTTTACTTACTTCCTCCCTAGAAGCCGTTTCAACAACTACACCGTTAATTTTACCCAAATTTTCCTTGAAAGTACCAAAAATACCAAAATGGGTATTTTTATCAAACTCGCCTATCTGGGAAGATGAAAAATATCCTCTAACCTCACCTATTTCCTTTTTTGTACTTTTATTTACACTGCTGATATTTGCAAAACAAATACTCCCTGTCCCACTGGCAATTTTCCCGCTTTCGGCGTCTTTTACTCCATGTCCCAAAGCGCCAAAAGTTCTTTTTTCAGAGTCTATAAAGGTAAGTGTGCCCAAGCCATTAATTCCCTCATTAACCCATATCCCAAGATGATATTTACCGTCATCGGCAGACTTTACGGCATTTATTGTTACGTTGTTTTCTTTTCCGTCTCGAATAAAAGTAACCTCTATATTTTCATTGGCACAATTATTTATTATACTTAAAAATTCTTTTGAAGAACTGACCTTTTCACCATTTACGGAAACTATTATATCCCCTTTTTGAATACCACACAGGGCGGCAGGGTTATGACGTTTTCCATCTTCTCCTTTAAATTCCGAGACTTTTACAACCTCTATTCCCCCGCTATTTATGCTTACGCCAACAGTATGCCCGCCAAGTATTACTCTTCCACGGGGCGCAGCACGGACGGTATTACAATCTGTATAAAACGGGCTAAAATTAGCAACCTGGTATCCAAACACAAAAAAGGTGATTAAACCAAATAACAAATTTTTCTTTCTATTTTTTTGCACCAAAATCACCTCCTATATTAACTTTTAATAAATTACTTTACTTACAATTCGTCCAAGCTTTTAAACACATATCCTTGCTCGGTTGCATTTTCAATGATTTTTTCCAAACCATCCGCATTATCCTGGGACACTGCGTGCAAAAGAATTATGGCTCCATTATGAAACTGTTTTGTTACCTGATTTACCGCGTAATCAACACCTTTTAGTTGTTTTGTATTCCAGTCTGCATAAGCAATACTCCAAAAAACAGTTTTGTATCCGTTATTGTTAATTGTCGCCAAAGTTCTTTCTGAAAACTCTCCTCTTGGAGGTCTCATAAATGTCATATTTTTTCCTGTTAAACTATTAAATTTTTCATTTAGCATTAAGAGTTCACGACTTATTTCATCATTCGATACATCGGGCATACTTGGGTGGTTAACAGTGTGGTTACCTACAATATGCCCCTCATTTACCATTCTTTTTATAAGGTCGGGCTCTTTGTCGATATAAGGCCCTGTTACAAAAAAAGCCGCAGGTGTATTTGTCTTTTTCAAAACATCAAGAATTTTTGAAGTATAGCCATTTTCATAACCCTCGTCAAAGGTAAGGTACATAACCTTTTCATCAGTCTTACCAAGGTAGTACCCATTATACTTTTCAAGCATATCCTTCCAGCTTTGCGGCACTTCGGGCTGAGAATTTTCTACTTTTTTAAGCCCCCATCCGATTTTCTGGTCATCGTACTGTGCTCCCTTTGCAACAATGGCAGTTTTGTCACAACCGCACATTATAAACAACATTAAAGCACAACATAAAAATAAAAAAAATCTTTTCAAACCAACACCTCCCGTTTTAGTGTGTGCAATTTAAAAAGATTTTTTATGTTAATTTATTTCAAGGTTGTCAGGCAGTTCCGGCTTAACATTTACAGTATTGTAATTATCGTAAATAACCATTCCCGGTTTGGCACCATTGGGTTTTTTTACATTTTTTATTATTGTGTAATCAACCGGTACATTTGCAGAATTACGCGCCTTACTGTAATAAGCACAAATTTTTGCTGCCTCCACTATTACATCATCCGAAGGAATTCTTCCCTCCGTTTTAATAACAGTATGGCTACCATGTATAAACTTGGTATGAAACCACAAATCATTTGCCCTTGACTGACGAAGTGTAAGCTCGTCATTTTGTATATTATTTCTGCCCACATAAACCACAAAACCATCTGAAAGCTGAAATTCAAGAGGCTTAGAAACCTGCTTGCGTATTTTGGACTTTTCTGCACGCTTTACATGGTAACCCTGACCATAAAGTTCATCTCTAAGCTCATTAATTTCCCTTTCGTTTTCCACAATCATAAGATTTTCCTTAACACTTTCAAGGTAATCTATTTCCTGACGGGCAAGTTCCATTTGCTTTGCAGTTACAACCTCGGCATTTTTTAATTTTTGATAAATTGTATAATATCTCTGTGCATTTTGTGATGGTGAAAGTTCTGGTTTCAACGAGATTTTAAGCATGTTCATATTATCGTAAAAATTTTCCACTTCCGCAAATTCATCACCATAATTTATTCTGTAAAGATTTGCAGTAAGCAAATCCCCCATAACCTTATATTTTTCCTTACTTTCGCAGTCCTTCATTTTTTGTTGTTGCAAAGCAAGCTTTTTCTGGCATCGTTGTATATTTGTTTCCAAAAACTTCATAAGGCTTGATGTCTTTTGAGACATACGTTCTTGAAAATCCTTGGTTTTAAAATATTCGTCAACTGCATAATTTAAAGTTTCACAATTTTTTATGGCAAAAAGATTTTCGTAATGAGTTATATTTATACCGCTGAAATCTTTAATTTTTTCTTCATCTTTATAAATAAGTACAGGTGAAAAATGTGCTGATTTTATTTTTTCAAAAAAATCTTTTAAAAATTCGGAAAATTTTGTTTTTTGTTCATCGGACATAAGCTGACAATTTGTATCCGCATTTCCTGTGGCACGGTATGCAATTTCTCTTGCCGAAAGTGGCCCTACACCCACAAATGTATCTAAAATAAATTTGTCAGCACCAAGGCTATACTGCCAAAGTTTATCTTCAATATCCTGTACCGATACTTCCATAGGGTTGATTTTACCCTGAGACGGAGGCATTTCATACATCATACCCGGAATAATCTGCCGCACCTGAGAAACGGAAAAATCAACATGCTTTATACTTCCTAAAACCTTTCCTTCGCCATCTGCAAGTATAATGTTACTTACTCTGCCCATAACCTCAATTATAAGGCGTTTTACAGAAATATCTCCAAGCTCATCTCGGCTTTCAATGTGAATTTCCACAATCCTTTCAAATTGAGGTTGAGTAACACCCACAACCTTTCCGCCCGAAAGATGTTTGCGAAGAAGCATACAAAACATAGGTGCTTTTTCAGGATTTTCCTTTTGGGTAGAGGTAAAGTGTATACGAGGATTAGATGAGCTTGCACTTAAAACAAGCTTATGATTTTTACCGCCTGCCCTGATACCTAAAATTACCTCATCATATTCAGGCTGGAGAATTTTATCAACTCTGCCATGCATTAGCGCATTATTAAGTTCGTGTACCATACAGGCTATTGCCAATCCGTCAAATGCCATAACCAAAACCCTTTCAAAATTATTACTTAACTATTTTAACACATTTTTATCATAAATAAAAGAGCAAGTTAATATAAATTTAATACAATAATGTATTTACTGTGTTACGGAGGTTTTATAAATGACAGAACTTAACAGGGAAAATATTTGTATAGGAGAAAATTCTATAGTTGCTTTTTCACAAGCTTATTGCGAGGCAGATATTATTGTTCCGGATATTTATCCGGACATTTCAAAAATTCTGCAAATAAATGCATCACCTGCAGCAGTTGAAAAAAACTGCTCCACAGACCGCATATCCATTGAAGGCAGAACAGAAATTGTAATACTCTACCTTGGTGATGACGAATGTGTATACAGTATCACATCTACCGAACAGTTTTCTCACCTTATGGAGGCAAAAGGTGCAAAGGAAGGTATGTATGCAGAAGCAGAGGTAAACACCGACAACATAGATTTTACTGTTTTAAACCCGCGAAAGCTTAATGTAAAAGTACTTATCGGTATAGATGCAAATGTAACTGAAGATGTTACCTCAACTGTATGTACAGCTATATCCACAGATGAGCCTCTTGAAATTTTAGATTGTACATTAGCTCCCTACAAAACCGCAAGCCGTGTTTGTGAACAATTATGTGTAAGAGAAAGTCTTGACCTACCTGCCGGAAACCCTTCCATAGAAAAAATCCTTTGTATGCAGGTATGTATAAGAAACAAAGAATATTCATTAAGTACAGATAAAATGATAATTAAAGGTACTTTGCAAATATCTGCAGTTTACACAGGGGATACAGACGGCAACATACACTGTGCTCAGTATGAAGTTCCCTTTGCAGAAACAATAGGAATGCCAAACGTAACAGAAGATATGAACTCAAGATTAAAATTATCTATAAACCGCATTTTTTACAAGCCCGAAGCTGATGCAGACGGAGATAACCGACGCATTATACTAGAATGTATAATCACAGCGACTGCAAAAGCCTGCTACAAATCGGAAATTACCATAATAAAAGATGCATACTGCACAAAAACTCCTATGTCTGTTTCCCACGAAGGAGCTTTTATAACCAGGTTGGTTTCTCAAAACAGTTGTCAACTTACTGCAAAAGACACCGCCATACTGGATAATGGGTCTCCGGAATTTTTTGAAATTTTAAATATAACCCCAAGGGCATACCTTGCAAATGCACACACGGAAAATAAAAAAGTTGTAATTGAAGGAATAATTGAATGTGACATTATGTATATGTGTGGGCAACCAACATCTCCCATAAACCTGCACAAACATCAGCAGACTTTTTCCCATACCTTTGATTTACCTGACGCCAAGGAAGGTATGCTTTGCGATGTAACCTTAGATATCGTACATTCTTCATATAACATAAGCCTTGGAAACGAAATAGATTTGCGTTTTGTACTTCAAATTGATACTGACGTGTTGGCAAATGAAAAAATAGAATCTGTATCATCTTTATATACTGACGACTCTCAAACTTACGAAAAACGAAAATGCTACTGTATAAAAGTTTACTTTGCAAAAGAAAATGATAACCTATGGAGTATTGCAAAAAAACACCGAATTTCCAAAAATGCACTTATGGAAATTAACAATATCTCATCAGATACAGATATTTACGACGGCAAACAACTTATGATTCCAATAAAATAGTTGACTGTAAACCTCCGTTTATGTTACCATATAAACGGAGGTGTTTTTATGAAAAATTGTAACGTATGCGGAAAGGAATTTGACGAAAAGGAACTGATAACACGCTCAACAGAAGATGGTACAGAATATTTTATATGCTCACAATGTGATACAGATGGCGTTAAGGTATCGGAAACAGTTGAATTTCACGTTTGCAAACAATGCGGATACCCTCATGAAAATAAGGAATTTAAAGGAATATGCAAATTCTGTGAACAAACCGAAGATTTTGCAACCCTTAATCTTACCGAAGTCGAGGCCGACTTGCTTTATGAAGACCCTGTAGCTCTTTTAAAAAATACTATTGGGGAAGATGCGGCTTCAAAAATTGAAAAATGGAAGGATAGCCCTGAAAGCGAAAAAGTAGAAACACGCCATAGAAGAGACAGAATTATTGACACATCTTTTCTTATTGGTATAATATCAGCCTATTTTATGCTTGAGTTTTCGATGAAAACTTATATGAATAACAAACCTGTATTATATATGCTTCTATCACTTACCGTACTTATGCTTGTTGCTTCCCCGGTTATAAAAACACTTGACCGCAAACCAAGAAACAAGCCTCTTCCCCTATGGCTTTCCTTTGGTATACTTGCAGTAATTGCCTTAATCTACACACTAATCTTTATATATAATTAAAGCGAATTGAGAAAAAGGAAGTTATATTTTGCAAATTCAAATTCGTCGGCGTACGGTGGTACGGTAGAGTTTGAATTTGAAAAAAACAAATGACGCCAAGAAAAACTCGATGTTTTCTTGGCGTTTGTTATTTTTAGTTATATACTTATGTTTTATTTCCCAAATAAATCAAAAACCATTTGTGGTAGAACGACTTTTTCTCCGATTCGCGACAAAAACCCAAGGATAAAATCCTTGGGTTTTATATCTAATCTCTGATTTTTAATAAAATTACTTCTGAGCTGCTTCGAAACGCTTCTTAAATCTGTCAACACGACCGCCTGTATCAACAAGCTTCTGTTTTCCTGTGAAGAAAGGATGACACTTACTGCATATTTCAACTTTGATATCTTCTCTTGTTGAACCTGTTTCGATAACATTACCACAAGCACATGTTATTGTAGTCTGTTTGTAATCAGGATGTATACCTTGTTTCATTCTGTTTCACCTCTTCTGCAAAATCTATAACGAAGCAATTATAACACACCAAAACTGAAAAATCAAGCTTTTTTTTAAACTTTTTTATTTTTCTGCATTAAGGCAAAAGCAAAAAATTGCATATAATGTGTATATTTTAAAATTTGGAAACTAAATCAACTACAAGTTGTGGTAAAAAATTTCACAAAACCGCTGACAAACTATCAGAAAGCCAGTCATCACAACTAAAGCCCTGCTCTTTTGCCCTTTTTACAAGGTAATCACATTTTTTTCTTGCAACCGCAATTTGTAATGTACATATATCTATAAGCTCGTTTGAGTCTGCATATTCAAAACTTCTGGTTGCAATCATAAGCTCTTCTCTTGCCTTTTCCATATCTTCTTTAAGTTCATAATAAGTTAATCTGTCCAAAATTATCCCTCCTTACATAAATATTATTCACATACCAGCCAATTTTATACCAAAAAATCCCTATTTTAGTTGACAAGATGGATTTTTTACATTATAATGATAAGGCTAAATATATTATGGAATGATGGAGGGGATTAAAAATGGCAAAAAAATTTGTTTACCTTTTTAGCGAAGGAAATGCCACTATGAAAAATCTTCTTGGTGGTAAAGGTGCTAACTTGGCTGAAATGACAGGCCTTGGCATGCCGGTACCTCAGGGATTTACAATTACTACAGAGGCATGTACACAGTATTATGAAGATGGCGAAAAAATAAACGATGATATCCAGGCAGAAATTATAGAATATATCGGTAAAATGGAGGAAATCACCGGCAAAAAGTTTGGTGATTTGGATAATCCTCTATTGGTATCTGTTCGTTCAGGTGCAAGAGCTTCTATGCCGGGTATGATGGACACAATCCTAAACCTTGGTCTTAACGAAGACGTTGTTAACGCTATTGCAGAAAAAACAGGTAATGACCGTTGGGCATGGGACTGCTACAGAAGATTTATTCAGATGTATTCCGACGTTGTTATGGAAGTTGGTAAAAAGTATTTTGAACAGCTTATCGATAAAATGAAGGAAGAAAAAGGTGTAACTGAAGATATCGACCTTACATCTGCTGATCTTAAGGAACTTGCAAGCCAGTTTAAGGCTGAATACAAATCCAAAATCGGTGTTGACTTCCCAAGTGACCCAAAAGAACAGCTTATGGGTGCTGTTAAAGCGGTATTCCGTTCATGGGACAACCCTCGTGCTAACATCTACAGACGTGATAACGATATTCCTTATTCTTGGGGTACAGCTGTTAACGTACAGATGATGGCATTTGGTAACTGGAGTGACGAATCAGGTACAGGTGTTGCATTTACACGTAACCCTGCAACAGGTGAAAAAGCTTTGTTCGGTGAATTCCTTATGAATGCACAGGGCGAAGACGTTGTTGCCGGTGTAAGAACTCCTCAGCCTATTTCACAGCTTAAGGAAGTTATGCCTGAAGTTTACGAACAGTTTGTTGAAATTTCTTCAAAATTGGAAAATCATTACCGCGATATGCAGGATATGGAATTTACAATTGAAGACAGAAAGCTTTATATGCTTCAGACACGTAACGGTAAGAGAACAGCTGCAGCTGCTCTTAAAATTGCTTGCGACCTTGTTGATGAAGGTATGATTACAGACAAAGATGCTGTTGCAATGATCGACCCAAGAAACCTTGACACACTACTTCACCCACAGTTTGACCAGGCTGTACTTAAGAATGCAGAAGTTATTGGCAGAGCTTTGGCTGCTTCTCCCGGTGCTGCTTGCGGTAAAGTTGTATTTACAGCTGAAGATGCTAAGCAGTGGGGTGCTAAGGGCGAAAAGGTTATTCTTGTTCGTCTTGAAACATCACCTGAAGATATTGAAGGTATGAAAGCTGCTCAGGGTATACTTACAGTTCGCGGTGGTATGACATCACACGCTGCCGTTGTTGCCCGTGGTATGGGTACATGCTGTGTATCCGGTTGCTCAGCTATTGCAATGGATGAAGAAAATAAGAAATTTACTCTTGCAGGTAAAACTTATGTTGAAGGAGATTGGATTTCAATCGACGGTTCAACAGGTAACATATATGACGGTATCATTCCTACTGTTGATGCTTCTATAAGCGGTGAATTCGGCAGAATTATGGAATGGGCTGACAAGTACCGTGTGTTAAAAGTTCGTACAAACGCTGACACACCAAAAGATGCTATGAAAGCAAGAGAACTTGGTGCTGAGGGTATCGGTCTTTGCCGTACAGAACATATGTTCTTTGAAGCTGACAGAATTTCAGCCATCAGAGAAATGATTTGTTCAGACACAGTTGAACAGAGAGAAGCTGCTCTTGCTAAGCTTGAACCAATGCAGCAGGGCGACTTTGAAAAATTATATGAAGCTATGGATGGTTACGGCGTAACAATCCGTTTCCTTGACCCACCACTTCATGAATTCGTTCCTACCGATGAAAAGGATATTCAGCTTCTTGCTGATACACAGTGCAAAACTGTTGACGAAATCAAAGCTATTATTGCTTCACTTCATGAATTCAACCCAATGATGGGCCATCGTGGTTGCCGTCTTGCAGTAACATATCCTGAAATTGCTGCTATGCAGACAAGAGCTGTTATCAAGGCTGCTATCAATGTTTCAAAGAAACTTGGTAAATCAATTGTTCCTGAAATTATGATACCATTGGTTGGTGAAATTAAGGAACTTAAATATGTAAAAGATGTTGTTTGCAAAACTGCTGATGAGGTTATTGCTGCATCAGGTTTCGACCTTAAATACCATGTTGGTACAATGATTGAAATTCCACGTGCTGCACTTACAGCTGATAAGATTGCAGAAGAAGCTGAATTCTTCTCATTCGGTACAAACGACCTTACACAGATGACATACGGTTTCTCTCGTGATGATGCAGGTAAATTCCTTGACTATTATTACGAAAAGAAAATCTTTGAATCTGACCCATTTGCTAAACTTGACCAGGATGGCGTTGGCCGTCTTGTAAAACTTGCTTCTGAATTAGGTAAACAGACAAGACCTGACATTAAGCTTGGTATCTGCGGTGAACACGGCGGTGATCCTTCTACTGTTGAGTTCTGCCACAACGTTGGTCTTAACTACGTTTCTTGCTCACCATTCAGAGTTCCGATTGCTCGTCTTGCTGCTGCACAGGCTGCAATCAAAGAATCCAAGTAATTAAGTATAACCAATTATTTGCGACAGGATTTAAATTCCTGTCGCAATATTTTTGACTAAACAGTTGTGTTAAGAGGTGTTTATCATGGCTAATCTTGAGCCAAAATTATTTTATACAATAAGACATTATTCAAAAGAACAGTGCATTAAGGATATAATAGCAGGTATAATAGTTGCAATTATTGCCCTTCCCCTTTCAATAGCACTTGCTATTGCCTCGGGTGTTGGTCCTGAAAATGGTATTTATACTGCAATTATTGCAGGGTTTTTAATCTCATTTTTAGGCGGTAGCCGTGTACAGATTGCAGGCCCTACAGCGGCGTTTGCGTCCATTGTTGCAGGCATTGTTGCCACAAATGGCATGGGTGGTCTTGCAACGGCAACAATACTTGCAGGTATTATACTTGTAATTATGGGTGTATGTAAACTTGGTAATCTTATAAGCTTTATACCACAAACAATTACAACAGGTTTTACAACCGGTATTGCCGTTACAATTGCCGTTGGACAGATAAAAGACTTTTTTGGTCTTACATATCCACAAGGTACAGTTACAATAGAAACTCTTGAAAAAGCAGAGGCTATTATACATAACATTTCTACATTTAACATTACAGCATTTCTAATAGGTGCTCTTGCGCTTATTATATTAATAGTTGGGGGTAAGTTTTTGAAAAAAATCCCCGCTACACTTATTGCGGTTATTGTAACTGCTGCTATTGTTAAGATATTTGACCTTAATGTAAATACCATAGGCAGTGTATATACCAACCTTCAGGCAGGGCTTCCAAAGTTTGTTACTCCTGACCTTTCCTTTGAAATGATAAAAACAGTATTTCCGGATGCTGTAACAATTGCAATACTTGCAGGTATAGAATCACTTTTATCTTGCGTGGTTGCAGACGGTATGATAGGAAGCAAGCATAATTCCAATATGGAGCTTGTTGCACAAGGCGTAGGTAATACGGCTTCAGCACTTTTTGGCGGCATACCTGCTACCGGTGCTATAGCAAGAACTGCAGCAAACATAAAAAATGGCGGACGAACACCAATTTCAGGTATGGTACACGCTATAGTTTTGCTTTTGGTTTTGGTTTCTCTTATGCCTCTTGCAAAAATGATACCTATGCCCACAATTGCTGCAATTTTATTTATGGTTGCATATAATATGAGTGAAATCAGAAAGTTTGCATCAATATGTAAAACTTCCCCCAAAAGCGATATATTTGTTTTGATACTTACATTTGCACTTACTGTAATATTTGACCTTGTAGTTGCTATTGCAGTGGGCATAGTTTTGGCTTGTGTTTTATTTATGAAGAGAATGGCAGATGAAACACACGTTACGGGTTGGAAATATGTTGACGATGAAACAACAGATGCCGACCACATTGAACTTAAACAGGTTCCTAAAAATACTCTTGTTTATGAAATAAGCGGACCAATGTTCTTTGGTGCATCAAACAAATTGCTTAAGATTTTGTTGGATATAGATGGCAAAAAAGCAGTTATCCTTCGTATGAGAAGTGTTCCCGCATTAGATGCAACTGCACTTAGCAGTTTGCAGGAAATACATTCTAAAATGAAAAAGAAAAATGTTACACTAATTCTTTCGCACGTTAACGAACAACCAATGTCTGTAATGCAAAAGGCTGGTTTTGATGAAAAAGTAGGGCTTAATAATATATGTGCAAACATTGATACGGCATTGGAACGAGCAACCGAGATATAAGAAAAACCCGATAATACGGTTAGTATTATCGGGTTTTTTATGATGTATTAACGGAAAATATCGGATTAAAACAATTTCTTCCTAAGATAAATCGCCTAATGAAAGTTTTTAATAGTCAAATAATGTACGTCCGGCTGATTTAATTTTTTTGTATTTGGAAGAAATAATGTAGTTGCCCTTCCAGTCCATAATACCATATTCTTCCTCAGCATCTATAATTACAAAAGCGTCATCATAAACATCCAAAACAAGTACACCTTCAACCTTTTCAATTTCAGTTAACTTGCCTCTTTTGCTTGTAAAGTAATATTTACCATCATCACCTATAACAGCTTTGTTGTCAACAAAATCGGAAACTTCATCAAACTGTGGGTTAATTACAAACTTGCCCCTTTTGTTGATATAACCCCAGTTATCTCCAATTAAAACAGCAGCAAGACCGTTATCGGAAAAATTCTTTGCTTCGTTATAGCTTGCATCAATTACCACTTCACCTTTTTGGTTTATATATCCCCAAAGGTCTCCATCTTTTACAGCAGCAAGGCCATTAGAAGCAAACTCCAAAGCTCCGTCAAATTGAGGGTTAATTATATATTTGCCATCCTCGTCTATATATCCCCATTCATTACCTATTTTAACAGCAGCAAGGCCATTTTTTGCAAAGCTTGTTACCATATCAAACTGCGGGTTAATAACATATTCTCCCTTTGCATTTATGCATCCCCACTTGCCACCAATGCTAACCCAGGCAAGTCCATTATCTTCAAACTCCGTTGCCAGACTAAACTGAGGCTTTATAACAAATTTACCTTTTTTATTGATAGCACCCCAGTCATCATTTTGCTTTACAAAAGCAATTCCTTTTTTAGAAAAGCTAAAAGCATACTGAAACCTTACAGGAATAACAAATTCACCCTTTTTATTAATGTATCCCCATTTATCCCCATCTTTTACGGCAGCAAGACCTGTAGGGGAAAATTCCAAAGCACCATCATAAAGAGGAGCAATTACTTCTTCACCCTTAGCATTTACGTATCCCCACTTGTCATCGGCATTCATAAAAGGCACAAGTTCTTCGCCAAACATCAAGTTCCTATCACCCAAAGACAAAAGCAATTTTATTCCCCATATAAGTAAAATGACTAAAATAATTGCTATTGCAACAACACCAATTTTTTTAACAGGTATTGGTTTTTTACCTTTAACAGGCTTAAATGCATTTCCCGGTTCTTCATTAGAATAAACCGAATCAAGCAAATCTTTAAAATCGGGCTTTTCCTGATTATCTGTGTCCTGAATATTTTCAGCATCTGTTATATTTTCAACAGGTTTTGGAGAAAATTTCATTTCCTCATTATCCATAGTATCCCTCTTTTCCTAAATATGCTGTTACGGTATTATACCATTTTTTTCTTAATTGGTCAAGTTTTACAGGGGCAAGGTGCTTATTTTAGGTAATTTTCAACAAAAAAGGGCTGTGCTTTTCACCACACAACCCTTTTATAATTATTCAGGAATATTATAATATACACTATCCACGTCAAAGAAGGTTTCGTTTATAAATTCCTTTTTATTTCTCATATTATACCTGTCAAGGTTGAAACGTTCCTGTATAACCGTACCATCATCTGCAAAGTAAGTTCTCATCACATTACTTACAGGGCAAAAATAGCCATATTCCATATTCCCGGACAAATATTCCAGACGTTTATCTCCCGGCATTAGGTGATACCCAAACGGACTTATGTAAATATCAGGGTCAAAGAGATATTCCGAAATAGTTTCTTCCCACCTTTGTGTATCATTAACCAAAACATTATAAGGCACATTTCCATCTTTAAACTGGTCATTATGAGTATAACTGTGGCATGCAAATAACCAACCGTTTTTCTTCATAACTCCCGCTATTTTCTTTACCTCATTTTGAGCATCTGCCAAAGCCTGTCCCTCAAGGTCGGTTATGCGGTAACCAAGGGCACCTTCATAACCTGTTGTTGCAACAATTCCCTTTGCCCCACGATATGAAAAATCGGGATGTTCTTTTACAAACTGGTCAAGTATAGGCATAACATCGCCGTCATAAGTAATAATTCTCTCTCCTTCAGGAGTTCTTACCTCGCAGGCTACCTCGCCCTCATCATTTATTACCAATCTGTCAGCAAAACCATCATTTTTCATATAATCATAATAACAAACATCATCAATAGATATAATTAAAGGTTTTTTACCGGGCGGAAGCAGTACATCCTTGTCTTTTTTTATTTCTGCAAGTGAGTATAGTACAAACCCACGCTCATAAAGTTGCGGAAGCATATTTTTAAATTCCGAAACAGTGGTCATCCACATATCGTATCCCTCGTGCATGTAATCACCGTCAAAAGCAAGTTCAGGGTATACAATCAAGCTATGGAAAAAAACATGATAAAACTGGCCATCATATTTTACAAGGCTGTCTTTTTTAGCCTTTATATCCTCTTTTAGTTTAGTTATTCTTTCGTCATCCTGATACATGGAAGCGTCAAGAAAATCAAGTGCTTCTTCATAATAATATCCTTTTTCCAAGTTGTTTGCCATAGTGATTTGTTCTGCAATAAATTTTTCTTTGGTGTTTTCACACCCTGTAAAAAACAGGCAAACAATCGCAATAATCCATACCAAAATCTTTTTCAAATTACACACATCCTTCAAGATTAGTATAATATTATGCACTGTTTTTGTCAACATAAAACACCAATTTTCGACAATTACAAAAATTGGATTATATCTTCTGTTAACCTAATTCCGCCAAAATCATATTATTATATTAGGAGGTGAATAAATTTATGTGTAATTGTGAAATAAATTGTCCATTATTATCCGTTGTAACTGCAATAATAATAGGTGTAGTTACTGCATTTCTTCGCATTACCGCAGTAATTACCGTAACACCTGCATTCCTTTGGGTTGTATTGGGGATTGCAGTGGTTTATCTTGCAGTGGTTCTTATCTCAACATCTTTAAGCTGCAGAAGTGAAGCAAGAGTGTGCTTGTGTCCAATTCTTTCAATTTTGCTTACAGGCATTTTAGGTGCAATTTTAGTATCTATAATACTTTTAGCTATTGAATTTGTTGCTACAAGCATAATAGGTGCAATCATTACAGGTGCTCTTCTCGGATTTTTAACATTATTTCTCACATCAACAGCCTGCCTAATCAAGTGTCTTGTAAGATGTGATAATTAAAAAAAAGCGTACAATTCAGTACGCTTTTTCTCTTTATTTACGCTTGTCCCTTGTTGCAGGGTTATTTATCAGCTTACCATCTTCATCAAATCTGGACCCATGGCAAGGACAATCCCAGGAATGTTCCTGCTTATTATATTCCAAAGCACATCCCAGATGCGGGCATCTTGGCGTCTTAAATGTAACCAATCCCTTTACTGATTCAAACATATTTACTGCAAGTTGTGGATGGAACATAGTTCTTGAAGGCGAATAAACATCTTCATATTCACTTTTCCCCTTACATATCATATCCCGTAGCACCATAGCCGAAACCATAGACGACGTCATTCCCCATTTGTTAAACCCTGTTGCAACGTACAAATCAGGTGTCATTTTTGAATACTTCCCAATATACGGAATAAAATCAAGTGTCATACAGTCCTGCGTTGCCCAATTTTCAACCTCTGTGGCGTTGGGATAATATTTTTCTTTAAACAGACGAAGTTCCTCCCAGTTTCCACCCTTGCTACCGGTACGATGGCTTCCTCCGCCAACAAGCAGTAAATTACCATAACTTCTGAAAGATAATCCATCAATTGCTTCATCTACATACATATCTTTCATAGTTTGTGCATTTTCCAATGCAATCACATAAGACCTGTGTTGATACATTTTAAGAAAATATTCCCCGTGCTTGTTGATAAAAGGAAAATGTGTAGCTACAATAATCTTTTTTGCAGTAATTATTCCTTTATCTGTTATTGCCTTATTGGATTTAATTGCCAAAACCTTTGTATTTTCATATAATTTTATTTTTTTTGACACTCTATAAGCAAATTTCAAAGGATTAAACCTTGCCTGATTTTCAATCTTTACGGCCCCCGAAACCTTAAAAGGCAACTCCGTATTTTCATAAAACTGCGCATTACACCCAATCCTGCTTAAAGACTCAATCTCATTTTCAATTACTTCTCTGTCAAATAAAGAATAAACAAAAGAACTGCAAAACTCCAAATCATCTGTTTCTCTTGCAAGTTGCGTAAGGTTATCAAAAGCCTCTTTCTGACTTTTATAATAAAGTTGTGCCTTTTCAATTCCGTACCTTTTTTCTATTTTATTATAAATAAGCCCGTGTTGGACAGTAATCTTTGCCGTAGTCCCATTTGTTATGCCCTTGCATATTTCATCAGCCTCAACCAAAACGCAGTCCACGCCTGCATTTTTCAGCATATCCGCGCACAATATACCGCTAATCCCACCACCAATAATTAAAACATCGGTTTTTATATCCTCCGCAAGTACATCAAACTTTGGTTTTTCAACATTATTCCATATAGATTTCATCTGCTCACCTCTGTTTATATTATTTCAATTATAAACAGGAGCATACAAAAATTATTATTTTATATACTATTTGTATACTTAAAAAACCAAGCATCATCAAAAAATAATAAACCACCAGTTTATAAAAATTAAACGAACTTCGCTCTGCAACAATTATATGTTTTAATTCCCTGCACTCTTCACATAATTCTAAATTATTTGATAAAATATAGTTGCTTTCAATATCTTCAGTTCCATTAATTTTATTCCAACATTCCAAACAGATTTCTGACATAATATCACCTCAAAAATATTATAGGTCAATTTCACCATATTTTCAATAGGGAAATTTGCCATAATATTATTGGTGATGTATAAATGAGTAAATTAAAAGAACTTAGAATAAAAAAAGGCTATACACAAATCAAGATGCAAATGTTAACAGGCATTGACCAAAGTGATTATTCCAAATTAGAGAATGGAAAAAGATATTTTACATTTGAACAATGCAGAAAAATAGCCTTAGCTCTTGATACCAGTATGGATTATTTAGCGGGTTTAACTGATGAAATTAAACCTTATCCAAGGAAATCATCAAAATAAAAAGCTTAATATTTAAAGTTTAAGACCAAGTAAAAATGGTGTCCATTAGGACACCATTTTTGTCTTGGAATAGCCGAATGGTTTAGATGACAAGTTCATTAGTGATATTCCAACCTCGTTTGAGTAATATTTTTGATAAATCAAAAGTGATATTGAAACCTTCGGTACGTCGCACCAAGTCGGATCGTAGCCATGTCGTTCTGTGAGCCAA
>JAZSRE010000121.1:0-5201 GCA_045538345.1 Clostridia bacterium | reverse complement strand
TATGCGTTACACCATACTACAACAAGACATCTCAAAAGGGTTTGGTTACTCACTATAACGCTATTGCAAATGCCATTGATATTCCCGTTATACTTTATAACGTGCCATCTCGTACAGGAGTTGGGTTGTCCCTTGATGCTTTGGATGAACTTTCTAAGACAGAAAATATTGTTGCTATAAAAGAAGCAAGCGGAAACGTTGCATTTGCCGCTAAAATTGCTGCAAACATTGATATGCAGATTTATTCAGGTAATGACGATATGATTGTTCCCATGCTTTCAATTGGTGGCATTGGTGTTATTTCTGTTGTTGCAAATGTTGCTCCAAAACAAACTCACGATATGTGCCAGCTTTACTTTGACGGCAAAGTTAAAGAGGCAGCAAAAATGCAACTTGAAATGATGGATTTGGTTGAAAAGTTATTTATTGATGTTAACCCAATCCCTGTTAAAAATGCTATGAATATGATGGGCTTTGACGTTGGTGAACTTAAACTTCCTTTAGTTGACCTTTCGGAAGAAAATACACAAAAAGTACGACAGGCACTTATAAATTACGGACTTATAAAATAAGAGGTATAAACTTATGACAAAAATAATTATGAACGGCTGTAACGGCAGAATGGGTCAGTTTATTATAAAAACTGTTGCAGATACTGAAAATTGTGAAATTGTTTGTGGTATTGACATTAACGATACAATACAAAATGACTTTCCCGTTTACAAGTCATTAAACGAATTTAGCGGAAAAGCCGATGTTTTAATAGACTTTTCACATCCAAGTACTCTAACTTCTGTGCTTGAATATGCAAAGGCTACAAACACCCCTGTAATTATTTGTACAACAGGTTTGTCTGCTGTACAAAAAGCAGAAATCGGTGCAGCATCTAAACACGTTGCAGTGTTCTTTTCAGCAAATATGTCACTTGGTGTTAATGTAATTATAGACCTTGCAAAAAAAGCCACAAAAGTTTTGGAAGATAATTTTGATATTGAAATTATTGAAAAACACCACAACCAGAAGCTTGATGCTCCAAGCGGTACTGCACTTGCTATTGCTGATGCAATTTCCGAAACATTAACAGCTGAAGCACAGTATGTATACGACCGTCATTCCGTTCGTAAAAAGAGAGATAAAAATGAAATTGGTATTCACTCTCTTCGCGGTGGCACAATAGTTGGCGAACATTCTGTTATATATGCCGGCAAGGATGAAATTATCGAAATTAAACATATTGCCACTTCAAGAGAAGTGTTTGCAACAGGTGCTGTCAAAGCAGCTAAATTCCTTGCAGGTAAGCCTGCAGGTTTTTACGATATGAATGATCTTTTAAATGAATAGTTTTAAAGAAAAGCCAAAATGGCTTTTCTTTTTTTATTGACAAAAACGTCAAAATATTATATAATATTCAAGTATGAAAAGTATGAAAAGTATGATTTTACGAGGTGATTAAATGCCAAAAGGTAAGCACGTACTTAGTCTGCCAAAAGGAAAATATGTTTTCGGTACCGCAAAGGTCGGAGAAAAAGGGCAGATTGTTATACCAAAAGACGCCCGCGAGGTTTTTGACATAAAACCCGGTGATAACCTCTTGATACTTGGTGATGAGGTAACAGGCATTGTTATTACAAAAACAGATGTTATAAATGACGTTGCCGTAAAAATTTTAAAAGGAGATAAGTAATGGATAAATATTTAATCTATAAAGAACTTGGCATAAGCAAAGAAGTTTTCAACTTTGGTGAAGACATAATTAAAGGTTTAAAAGAAAGATTTGATGAAATTGATGCAAATGCGGAATATAATCAATTGAAGGTTGTTTCCGCAATGCAGAAAAACAGGGTTAGTGCCACACACTTTATGGCTACAACAGGCTATGGATACAACGACGAAGGTCGTGACAACCTTGAAAAGGTATATGCAGACTGTTTCCATACAGAAGCGGCTTTGGTACGTCCGCAGATTACCTGTGGTACACACGCTTTGGCGGTGGCATTAAGTGCCAACCTCCGCCCCGGTGATGAACTTTTATCTCCTGTTGGAAGACCTTATGATACATTGGAAGAAGTTATAGGTATTCGTGAATCAGTAGGCTCACTTAAAGAATACGGCATTACATATCGTCAGGTGGATTTACTTGAAGACGATTCCTTTGACTATGAAGGAATAAAAAAAGCAATTAATGAAAAAACAAAACTTGTTACCATTCAACGTTCAAAAGGTTACCAAACAAGAAAAACATTTTCTGTTAAAGAAATAGGAGAACTTATAAAGTTTATAAAAAACATAAATCCTAACCTTAAGGTTATGGTAGACAACTGCTATGGCGAATTCGTTGAAAGAATAGAGCCTTCCGATGTGGGTGCAGATATGATTGTAGGCTCACTTATCAAAAACCCTGGTGGTGGCTTAGCCCCAATTGGCGGTTACATATGCGGTACAAAGGAATGTGTGGAACAATGTTCATACCGTCTTTCCGCACCGGGACTTGGTCAGGAGATTGGTGCAAACCTTGGCATAATTCAGTCTATGTATCAGGGCTTCTTCCTTGCTCCAACAGTAGTTGCAAGTGCATTAAAAGGTGCAATATTTGCAGCAAATGTTTATGAAAAGCTCGGATTTAAAGTTGTTCCAAACAGCGTTGAAAGTCGCCATGATATTATACAGGCAGTTGAGCTTGGCTCACCCGAAAGAATGATTGCATTTTGCAAAGGTATTCAAGCAGGTGCCCCTGTTGACAGCCACCTTTCACCCGAACCATACCCTATGCCTGGTTATGAAAATGATGTTATTATGGCAGCAGGTGCATTTATTCAAGGGTCTTCCATCGAGCTTAGTGCAGACGGTCCTATACGTCCTCCCTATGCAGTATATTTCCAAGGTGGTTTAACATGGGAACATGCAAAGCTTGGTATTTTAATGTCATTACAAAAATTATACGAAAAAGATTTAATAAAATTGGAGGTAAAATAATATGCGTTGGTTTTTATTTGCATTCCTTACAACAATAGCATGGGGTATTGCCGACCTTTTCTATAAAAAGGGCGCTGATGAAAGTGACAAATACAGCCACCTAAAAACATCAATTATGGTAGGTTTGGTAATGGGTATTCATGCGATATATACTCTTATTACAAAAGATTTAAACTATAATTTTATGAATGTTTTGGTGTATCTTCCAGTATCATTAATGTACATACTTTCAATGGTTATAGGCTATTTTGGATTAAGATATTTGGAACTTTCAATTTCATCACCTGTGCAAAATTCATCAGGTGCAGTGGTAAGTTTAATGTGCCTTATTTTCCTTGGTGATACACTTATAAATGATTCATTAGCCAACATTCATCCTTGGTTACCTCTACTTCCTCTTGTTGGTGTGCTTTTGATATGTATTGGAGTTATTGCACTTGGGGTTGTTGAAAAGAAAGAATCTGATAAGCTTACTGAAAACGGTGATAGAAAGTACAAAATTGGGTTTATTGCTTTTATGATGCCTATATTATACTGTATAATTGATGCTATGGGAACTTTCTTCGATGCATATTACCTTGACGATATTGCATCTACACCGCTCTTAAATGTTACAGAGGCTACATTTGAAGATGTTGCAAATGTATCATACGAGCTTACATTTTTAATTTGTGCAATTATACTTTTTGTGCTTTTAATGTTTAAAAAGCAGACAATGGCACCAAAATTACAGGGTAACAGACTTGCTGCTGCTATTTTTGAAACCGCGGGACAGTTTTGTTATGTACATGTAATTGGTGGAAATGCCGTTGTTGCTGCACCTATGATTGCAGCATACTGCGTAGTTTCAATGATATTATCACGCATATTCTTAAAGGAAAAGTTAAACCTTGCACAATACATAACAATATTTATTGTAATTGCAGGTATTATTCTGTTGGGAATTTCCGACGGACTTGCAGGGGAAATTTAAATTAAAAAAAGAAATCCGTTTTACGGATTTCTTTTTTAATTATATTTAATAAACTCTGCTACAACATTTCCTATACAATTTGCCGAAATAAGTGCCTCTTCAAGAGTGTTACCCGTTGTACCCACCTCCACTATTATTGAAGCATATGTTGTATGGGTATTGTACCTTTCCTTAGTAAAACTTACAGGACGGGCAAGCGTTGGATACATATAGTTAAACTTTTCCTGCAGTTTTATTGCAAATTTTAAGTTTTCACGCCAGTTTGGGTGTTCAAGACCACCCTGGTCACTACCTGTTAAAAGCATAATTTGCGCTGCTTTTTTTCCATTTATTTCTGTAACCAATTTTATCTTGGTACCATCATCTTTTACCATAGCATCACGATGAATATCAAGTACTATTTTTATTGATGGATATTTTTTTAAATACTTTTCTACCGTCTCAAGAGAACGTTTGTAAGACCCGTTATAAGAAGGATAATCGTGAAGGGTTGTATCATGCAACACATTTATTCCTCGTGATTTTAATACATTTGCTATTTCTGAACCTACCCTTACTACGTTGTAACTTTTATTCTCTGTGCGGTCAGGGTCGGTTGGCAAATAATAATTTTTCTTTGTTGCCGTATAGGATTCTGATGCGTGGCTGTGTACTATAAGTATATGGGGCCCATCACCCTTAAAATTAAACTTTAAAGGCTCATCAATCAGCTTACTTGGGTCAAATTCATAGTTTGTTTCATTTTTAACCAAAACTCCTTTTGCAGTATAATACCCTTTTTCAGTTTTATTGGATATTGTAGTTTCCTCTATGGGCTTTGCATTTTCAGGTTCTTTTTTTATTTCTTCCACAATTTCTTTTGGTTTTGAAATTTCTACACCATTAAAAGCAAGCACATTGCTTTTTATTATATTTAAAGGAGAAGTAATTGCAATTATTCTATCTTTAACCAACTTAATATCAAAGGGATTCAAACTGTAAAAAGCAGGCACAGTATCACTTATAAGTATATTCAACACATTTTTATTATCTGCTATTTTGCTTAAACAAGCCTGTCCTCCGGCAATATAAAAAACCAACGTAAAAGCAACTAAAACTAAAGACATAAATACAAATGCCTTTCGATGCCTCCACACAACATCACCCCCATATATATAAATATGAGGGTGTAGTTTTATTTATGAATGCATACATATATTTATACCATCGGATATTATTTCTGCAAGGTCATCTATTATTTCATCAACATCCTTGG
>JAZSRE010000047.1:0-7364 GCA_045538345.1 Clostridia bacterium | reverse complement strand
TACTCAATTTCATCAATATTGTAAGGTGTAACCTGATATACAAAATAGTTAAGCCAGTTAGAATATAATAGATTTGCACTGCTTCTCCATGATACCATAGGGTCTTTTGTATCGTCATCATCCGGAAAATAATTTTTTGGCACTTCAATTTCAAGTCCAAGATTTTTATCCCTTTCATACTCTTTCTTCAAAGTATTTGCATCATATTCTGAATGACCTGTTACAAAAATCTGTCTTCCTCTGTCTGTGGAAACAACATAAACTCCTGCTTCATCAGAGGTAGATAAAATTTTCAATTTATCGCACTTTTTAATATCTTCTTCAAGAATAGTAGTATGTCTTGAATGAGGCACCATAAACTCATCATCAAATCCTCGGAATAATATGGAGTTTTTGTGGTCTACCTTATGTTTGAATATTCCAAACATCTTTTTATCAAGAGGATGTTTTTTTATGCCGTAATGGTAATAAAGTCCTGCTTGAGCACCCCAGCAAATGTGGAAGGTACTTGTAACATTTTTCTTACTCCATTCCATAATTTCACATAGTTCATCCCAATAGGCAACTTCTTCAAATTCCATATTTTCAACAGGTGCCCCCGTTATAATCATACCGTCAAATTTTCTGTCCTTTACCTGGTCAAAGGTTTTGTAAAAAGAAATCATGTGGTCGCTTGAAGTATGAGTTGCAGCATAAGTTGCAGTCTGTAAAAATTCCAATTCAACCTGCAACGGAGTATTACCCAAAAGACGTGCCAGCTGAGTTTCAGTTTCAATTTTTGTAGGCATAAGATTCAAAAGCAAAATCTTAAGAGGTCTTATATCCTGAGTCAAAGCACGTGTTTCAGTAATAACAAATATATTTTCATTTATTAATGTTTCAGTTGCCGGAAGCTTGTTAGGAATTTTTATAGGCATTTTTTCACCTCATCTAATGCTTGCTGAATATCAGATATAATATCGTCCGCATTTTCAATGCCTATTGACATACGTACAAGATCGGCACCTATACCTGCATCAACAAGTTGTTGGTCTGTAAGCTGGCGGTGTGTTGTGCTTGCAGGATGAAGGACACAAGTACGGGCATCTGCAACGTGAACAACAATTGCCGCAAGCTTTAAGCTATCCATAAATTTAACTGCAGCTTCTCTTCCTCCTTTGATACCAAAAGAAATTACACCACATGCACCCTTCGGAAGATATTTTTCAGCCAATTCAAAGTCTGGGCTTGATTTGAGTTTTGGATAATTAACCCAAGAAATCATATCGTTATTTTCAAGATATGTTGCAACCTTAAGCGCGTTTTCACAATGTCTTTCCATACGAAGATGTAAGGTTTCAAGACCTGTGTTTAAAAGGAATGCTGAAAGTGCAGTCATTGCAACACCAAAGTCACGTATAAGCTGGCAACGTACCTTTGTAATAAATGCAGCTTCCCCAAAACTTTCGGTATAAATTACGCCATGGTATGATTCATCAGGCTCTGTAAGTTCGGGATATTTTCCATTGTTCCAGTTATATTTACCACCATCTACAATAGCACCGCCTACAACCTGAGCGTGTCCATCCATATATTTTGTTGTGGAATGGCAAACAATGTCTGCACCAAATTCAAAAGGTCTGCAAAGTATTGGTGTAGGGAATGTATTGTCAACAACAAAAGGAACATCGTGCTTATGAGCAATTTTTGCATACTTTTCAAAATCAAGCACTGTAAGAGCCGGGTTTGCAACTGTTTCGCCAAACAAAAGGCGTGTGTTTTCGTCAAACAAAGCGTCAATTTCTTCATCGGTCATTTCAGGTGTTGCATAACGTACCTCAATACCCATTTTCTTTAAAGTAACCGAGAATAAATTAATTGTACCGCCATATATAGATGACAAACTAACAAAGTTTTGCCCTGCAGATGTAATATTTAAAATCGCAAGCATATTTGCAGCCTGACCTGAAGATACCAAAGCTGCACCTACACCACCTTCTAACATAGCAATTTTCTGTTCGACCAATTCAACAGTTGGATTCGAAATTCTTGAATACATATGCCCGGGTGCCTTAAGATCAAAAAGGTCTCCAAGATGTTCTGCTGAATCGTACTTATAAGTTGTGCTCTGGGCAATTGGAATAACCCTTGGTTCACCATTAGCGGGCTTATACGAACCTTGCACACACTTTGTTTCAATTTTAAAATCTGACATATTAAAACCTCCAGTCTGATAAAAAAAGGTGAGGTATAAAACCTCACCATACATTCATTTAATGATATATGTTTACAATGAGGCTCAAAAGGCATAGTTGCACATCATCATATCATACATCATAAGCATAGCTTTGAATTTTGTCATAACAACATGCCCCTCTCTGTAAACCTTAACTTTAATAGAAATTATAACATAGTTAACTATGTATGTCAATATTTTTCTATTCAAACTGCGAATTATAAAGGGTACTATAAAAGCCTCTCATAGACATCAATTCATTGTGGTTACCACATTCGGTAATTTCCCCATCCTGCAAAACAAGAATCAAATCAGCATTTTGTATCGTTGACAGACGGTGGGCAATTATAAATGATGTTCTTCCTCGTGTAAGCTCTGACATAGCCTCCTGAATTTGTATTTCGGTACGCGAGTCTACATTGGATGTAGTTTTATTAAGTATAAGCATAGGTGCCTTTGAAAGCATAGCTCGTGCTATTGTTATAAGCTGACGCTGACCCTTGGAAATATTTACACCATCGTCAGAAACAACCGTATCATACCCCATTGGCAAACGTTCAATATAACTATGAATTTTAGCGGCCTTTGCAGCAGATACCACCTCTTCCATTGTTGCATCCTCTCTGCCGTATGCTATATTTTCAAAAACAGTACCATTAAATAACCAGGTGTCCTGCAAAACCATTGTAAATGATTTTCTCAAATCCTCCCTTTTTATACTGTCTATTGGCCGTCCGTCTATTTTTATGCATCCGCTGTTAACATCATAAAAACGCATAAGCAGATTTATAATTGTAGTTTTTCCCGCACCTGTCGGCCCCACTATTGCGATTGTTTTTCCGGGCTTTACAGATACAGAAATACCATGTAATATTTCACGTTCAGCAATATAGCCAAAAACAACATCCTCAAAGTCTACCTGACCTTTCATATTATCAAGCTCTGTTGCATCAACAGAATCTTCCTTTTCCGGCTCTTCATCGATTACTTTGAAAATACGTTCCGCCGCTGAAAAAGCTGATTGGAATTCGTGAAGAATATTTGCAAATTCATTTATAGGACCTGCAAACTTTCTGGAATATTGTACAAACTGTGCAACACCGCCAAGTGTTATAAAAAACACCGAACCTGCCACAACTACCCCACTTTGTGAATACATAAACAATATCCCACCAAACATCATAATTAAAGATATTGAAATATTATTTATAAAGTTCATTGAGGGCCCCATTAAAAGCGCATTTTTCTCAGCATTATAATACGCATCCATTGCATCCTTGTTATGCTTATCAAATTGTCTTTCAATTTCTTCTTCACGGTGATACGCCTGTATTGTACGGCAACCGGAAATCATTTCTTCCGCATAACCATTAAGCTCTCCCAATTTCCTTGAACGCACACGAAACATTGGCCTTACCTTATTAGATCTGAAGCGTGCAAACATAATTGATACAGGAACAGTAACTGCAAAAACAAGTATTAGAGGTTTTGAAATATTCCACATAAATATCAATGACCCAACTACCGTATATACACTTGTCATAATTTGTACCAAGTCATGGGAAAGTGATGCATTAACAGTATCAATATCATAAGAAATACGGCTTATTATGTCACCTGTTGCAGTTGTATCAAAAAAATTAAGAGGCAATGTTGTAAGCTTTTCAAACACTTGCTTTCTCATTTTGTAAACAACCTTTTGACTAAGTCGTACCATAAGCACTGCAAGAAAATATGATGTTATCGCCGCAAATAGGTAACATACAAGCATTTTAAATGCATTTTCACTAACTGCCGAAAATTCAACGCCCGCAGGTGTTGCCATTGCATCTATGGCTTCCCCTGAATATTTAGGGCCTAAAAGTGAAAGTTGATTTGAAATTAAAGTAAGTACTATGGCTGTTATAAACAAATACCAATAACTCATTACATAGCGCAAAAGGCGTATAATAACCCCTTTTTTATTGGTTGCTTTTGAATCGTCCATACTTCTGGGTTCCATTCTACCACCCATACCAGGTCCTCTATTCAACAAAAGCACCCCCTGTCTGTGAATCACTTATTTCCTTATATTCAACACAGGTTTTAAGCAATTGATTATGAGTTCCCATACCTATTATTCTACCTTCATCTATTACTAGTATAAGGTCACAACCCATTACGGCACTTACACGCTGTGCCACATTAATAACAGTTGTGTCTGCAAGATTTTCCTTAAGTGCATTACGCAAAGCTGCCTCAGTTTTATAATCAAGTGCAGACGAACTGTCATCAAATATTAAAATCTGCGGATTCCCTGCCAAAGCCCTTGTAATTAAAATACGTTGCTTTTGACCTCCCGACACATTGGTCCCCTTTTGAGAAAGTCTATGCTTGTATCCATCTGGAAATGCAACTATAAAATCGTGTGCCTGGGCAATTTTTGCCGAATTTTCAATTTTCACCAAATCTATATTTCTTCCAAAAGATATATTTTCTTCAATAGTATCAGCATATAAAAAGTCATTTTGCATAGCGGTACCAAACATTTCATATAGCTCTTTACGGTCAATTGTACGAATATCTCTGCCGTTTATACGTATGCAACCACTATCCGCATCATAAAATCTTAAAAGAAGTTTTATAATGGTAGATTTTCCGCTGCCTGTTGCACCTATTATGCCAAGTGACTGACCTTTATATAACTTAAAACTAATATTTTCAACATCAGGTTTTTTACCATTATAGGAAAAAGTAACATTATCAAATTCGATGAATGCATTGTCATCAACAACAGAATATTGTTCAACACTTTTTTCATCAAGTTCATCTTCACATGTTAAAACTTCCTCTATACGGTTGGCAGATGCCGAACATTTACTTGTCATTACAAAAAGTCTTGTAATCATCATCATAGCCATAGAAATTTGTGTAAAATATTGCATAAAAACAATTATTGTTTCAGGATCAGACTGATAATTTGCAATTCTTGAAGCACTAAATGCAACTACTGCCGCCATTCCCAAATTCATTGAAAGAGTCATAATAGGGTTTGTTGCGCTCATTATAACATTTGCATAGTTTTCTTCTTTTACAAGATTTTTGTTTACAATATCAAATCTCCTATGTTCATATTCGTCTTTAGAAAGTGCCTTTATAACCCTTATTCCCTGTACATCTTCCCTTACAACGCGAACCATATTATCAACTGCCATTTGAACCCTACTGTAAAGCGGTATACCTTTACGCATAAGCAAATATACAACAAAGAACATAACAGGCATAATTACAAGCATAATTGATGATAAAAATGAATCCATCACCATTGTAATTGCAATACCACCAAATAAAAGTAATGGGGCGCGAATACCAATTATTTGAATAAGTCTTATAAAATTATGTATATGGTATGTATCAGTTGTAACTCGTGATTCAAGTGAAGCTATTGTAAATCTGTCGGTCTGTTTTGCAGACAATCGTATTGTTTTTGCAAATAAGTCATGTCTCAAATTTTGTGAAACATCACTGGAAACCCTTGCAACAATCCTGTTTGCAAAAAGGTTACAGCATAAAGATACCAAAGCACAAAAAATCATTATCATACCCCAGAAAGCTATAAGCCATATACTTTGATATTTAATTACATTTTTTAAAATATGGTTTAGAACATAAGGCAGTGCAAGTTCTGCCAAAATGCCAATAATTCTTATTACAAAAGAAATATAGGTTTTCAAACCATAAGGCTTCATATATCTTAAAAGCATCTTCACTTGTCCATACCTCCTTTTTAAACACCATATAAAAATTATAACTTTTTCAATTTGAATAGTCAACAAAAAACAGCTTCATTTCTTTGAAGCTGTTTAAATTTTATTAAAACTTATTAAATACACCAAATGCCGAAATAAAAATTATAATCAAGCAAATAGGTGCAATAAATTTAACCATTACTTTATACAATAGCTCTCTGCCAAATTTTTCGCCATTAGCCTTAACCTCATCGGAAATTGCTTTGGGCTTTATCACCCAGCCAACAAGTACACAAGTAACAAATGCAACAACAGGCATTAACACATAATTTGATATATAATCAAGTATGTCAAGTATCTGACCGACAGAACCATTTGGAAGTTTAAGTTCGAAATACCATATTGAATAACCAAAACATGTAACAAGTGCCACCAAACCTGAAACCAAAAGTACTATTTTGCATGATTTTTGTCTTTCCCAACCAAATTTATCCATTACAACTGATGTAATTGCTTCAAGTAATGATACAGCAGAAGTCAAAGCTGCAAAAACAACAAGAACAAAAAATGCACCGCCTACTATATCTCCAACCCAACCCATTTCCGCAAAAACCTTAGGAAGAGAGACAAAAAGTAAGCTTGGCCCCGATTTTGTAAGCCCTTCAGCACCCTGAAATGCGTACACGACAGGAATCATAATCATACCTGCAAGAAAAGCCACCAATGTATCACAAATTTCTATCTGATTAACAGCCTTACCCATATTATCTTCCTTACGCATATATGAACCATATGTAATCATAATACCCATTGCAAGACTCATGGAGTAGAATATCTGCCCCATTGCATCAACCACAACCATAAAGAACTTTCCTATTGTCATCCCCGTAAAATCAGGAATAAGGTAAATTTTAAGACCATCAACAGCTGTACCATATTCACCCTTTATTGTAAGTGCAAAAATTGCAATACCAATTATAAGAACAAAAAGAATTGGCATAAGAATTTTTGAAAACTTTTCAATACCTTTATCTACACCTGCAAATACAACTATCGCACAAATTGCCATAAAAATCGCACACCAGAAAATTGGTGACCAAGGTGCAGTAATAAAGCTTCCGAAATAAGAATCCGAAACAAGTGCAAAACCACGACCATCAAGATAGTCAACAGTATATTTTGTAACCCAACCACCTATTACGCAGTAATATGGGAAAATTATAAAAGGAACTATTGAAGCAAGATATCCCAAAAAGCCAAAATTTTTGTGAATTTCCCCATAGGCTTTAATGGGACTTCTTCTCGTTTTACGTCCTATTGCAATTTCTGTAGTCATAAGTGCAAAACCGAAGGTTAATGCAAGTACAATGTAAACAAGTAAAAACACACCACCGCCATTTTTTGCCGCAAGATAAGGAAAA
>JAZSRE010000075.1:0-3534 GCA_045538345.1 Clostridia bacterium | reverse complement strand
ATATTGATTATGACTCTTTAAGAGAATTTGATAAAGAACAATTAAAAAAAGGATTAATAATTAAAAACCCGGATGACCTTATTGAATTTATTGAGGATTTCACCAACTAAAAAGTGCAGTCAAACGACTGCACTTTTTGTGTTTATTTATCTGCTTCTGCAACAATTTTTTGTTCAACATCTTTAGGCGCAATTTCATATCTTACAAATTCAAAATCAAAAATACCTCTGCCCTGAGTCATAGACCTAAGGTCAGTTGTATATTTGTGCATTTCCGACATAGGAACATCTGCCTCAACAACAAGTGTCTTTTCACCAGGATTCATACCAAGTACACGTCCGCGACGCTTGTTTATATCACCGGTAATATCACCCATTAAATCTGCAGGGACAGTAACAGTAAGATGTCCGATAGGTTCAAGTAGTTGCACCCCACCTTCTTCCATTGCTTTTTTGAATGCAAGGGATGCCGCCATTTTAAATGCCATTTCAGATGAGTCAACTGCGTGGTATGACCCATCAACTAAAGTAGCCTTAAGACCAACAACAGGATATCCTGCTAAAGCACCTTTTAAAATACATTCTCTTAATCCTTTTTCAACAGCCGGGAAGAAATTTTTAGGAACAGAACCACCGAAAATCTTTTCATCAAATATTAAATCATCTTCTTCAGTTGGCTCAAATTCAATCCAAACATGTCCGTATTGACCATGACCGCCGGATTGTTTCTTGTGCTTTCCTTCAACCTTGACTGCTTTTCTAAGCTTTTCCCTGTAAGCAACTCTTGGTTCAATCAAATCAGTATCTGTACCAAATTTAGTCTTAAGTTTACTTTTTAATACATCAAGATGAACTTCACCGATACCACTTACAATCATTTCTTTGGTTTCACTGTTTGTATAGAAACGGAAAGTAATATCTTCTTCCGTAAGTTTTTGCAAACCATTGCTTATTTTTTCTTCATCACCTTTTGTTTTAGGGTAAATTGCCAATGAGATATTAGGTTTTGGGAAATCTATTTGTGTATATGCTGTTTCGGCTTCGGTAGTTGCTAAAGTATCGCCTGTTTTTGTAACAGAAAGTTTTGCAACTGCACCAATATCACCTGCAACAAGTTCTTTACATTCAATTTGTTTTTTACCAAACATTGTATAAAGTTTACCAAGCTTTTCTGGTGTTTTTGATGTCAAATTTATAAGTGTTGCATCTGGTGAAAGTTTTCCGGACATAACCTTAAAATAAGATAATTTGCCAACAAACGGGTCTGCCACTGTTTTAAAAACATAAATTGAAGGTTTTCCGCCTATATCATACATTTCTTCAACATCATCAGGTGATGGGAAATATGTATTTATGGATTCTAAAAGAACACCTACACCTTTATTATGTAATGCAGTACCACAAAGTACAGGAACAATATCATTTGTATCAGTAGCTTTTCTGAGTGCTTTTTTTATTTCATCAACAGTAAATTCTTCACCGTTAAAATATCTGTCCATTAAAGCTTCATCTGTTTCTGCAACCGATTCAATAATCATATTTCGAATAGGTTCAACTTTATCCATCATATAATCAGGAATATCATCATCAAGCAATGGGCTATCTGTTTGGAAAAGCCTTGCTCTCATTCTTACAACATCAACAAAACCTATAATTTTTTCACCATTGTCAATAGGTACCTGGAAAGGTGCAACGGTTTTACCAAACTTTTCTCTAAGTTCCTCTAAAACAGCTTGATAATTACATCTTTCATCATCAACTTTATTTATAAAAAATAATCTTGGCAAATTTCTTTTTTCACAAAGTTCCCAAGCTCTTTCAACACCAGAAGAAACACCTGACTTACCACTTACAACAATAACAGCTGCATCTGCAACCTCTATTGCTTCAAGAGCTTCACCAACAAAATCATACGAACCGGGAGTGTCAAGAATATTATATTTACAATTTTCAAACTCAAAAGAAACCAATGAAGTATTAATAGAAATCTTTCTCTTAATTTCTTCAGCATCATAGTCAGAAACCGTTGTTCCATCCAAAACTGAACCACGGCGTTCAATGGCACCGGAAAATCTAAGCATAGATTCAACAACTGTTGTTTTGCCGGCATTACCATTACCTAAAACACATACATTTCTAATTTCCTCTGTTAAAAAATTTCTCATACCTATCATTCCTTCCATAAGTTAGTACGTAAAATATTACGTTCTAATATTATATTTGATTATAATCTTAAAATTCCTACTAAAAAATATACAATATTTCGTGTTTCAACTGTGCAATTTGCACTAAAAATAAAATACGAGTTTTTATGCATATAAAATTATGATATAATATACAAAAAGATTAAGGAGAATAATTTTGAATATTATAGAAATACTTTCAATAGCAATTGGCCTGTCTATGGATGCTTTTGCTATATCTATTTGTGGCGGTATGAATTGCAAAAAAATAAAATTAAAAAACTCGCTAAAAGTTGGCTTATGCTTTGGCTTTTTTCAGGCTATAATGCCTTTTATAGGTTGGTTTGCTGCAGGATCACTTTTTAATAAGTATATTGAAATGTTTGATGAATGGATTGCACTTGTTTTATTATGCTTCATTGGTGGAAAAATGCTTTATGACGGTATTTTCAAAAAAGAAACAGGTGAGTGTATAAATATAAATAACTTTAAAACCTTAATATTGCTTGGTGTTGCAACAAGTATTGATGCCTTAATGGTTGGAATTACCTTTGTTTCATCATATAAAGGTTATGAAATAATAAATCCATTGAGTATAATTGGTATTACAACATTTTTAATATCTTTTTTTGGTGTTTATTTTGGAAAAAAATCCGGTGACATATTAGGAAACAAATCCACAATAGCAGGTGGAATAATACTTATATTAATTGGTTTAAAAATATTTTTCTTTTAAAATACATAATAAAAAAACTTCTACGGTTAATCCGTAGAAGTTTTTTTATTAAAATTAATCAAACAATTTGCTGTATTTTGTCCAATGTTCGTACTTTTCTTTAGCCTGAGCTTCAGCAGCTTTGAACAATGCATCAGCTGTTTCTGGGAACTTACGAGCCAATGAGCTATAGCGAACTTCGTTCATAATAAAGTCATTGTATGATGCTGATGGTTCCTTAGAATCAAGCTGGAATGGGTTTTTACCATCTGCAGCAAGAGTTGGGTCAAATCTGAATGTATGCCAGTAACCAGCCAAAACAGCATTCTTGATAACCTTCTGAGTATCTGTCATACCACCCTTAATACCATGGTTGATACATGGAGCATAACCAATAATCAATGAAGGACCGTTGTATGCAACAGCTTCTTTAATAGCTTTAACTGTCTGGTTCATATCATAACCCATAGCAACCTGTGCTACGTATACATAACCATAAGACATAGCGATTTCAGCAAGGTTCTTCTTCTTAATTGGCTTACCACCTGCAGCAAACTGTGCAACAGCACCTGTTGGAGTAGCCTTTGAAGCCTGACCACCTGTATTAGAGTAAACTTCAGTATCAAATACCATAACG